>JBKJIX010000051.1:0-47843 GCA_046598205.1 Chitinophagaceae bacterium | reverse complement strand
TTCTCCTGGTACTCCCAGGCAGCCCGGTACTCCATCACCCCAAGGTCTTTGAATATAACTTCCTGTTTTTCCATAAACGAAATACAAATCTACCAACAAAACTCCATCCTTTACCTTTGCAGGCTATGCAGGACGAATTAGAAAACGAAAATCCGGATATACAGGAGAGTAACGATGAACTTTATGAACGGTTTAGCATTATTATTGATAAAGGCCAGGATCAGTTAAGGATTGACAAATTCCTCGTTAACAGAATTGAAGGTGCTACCCGGAACAAGGTTCAAAAAGCTATTAATGCCGGAATGGTATTGGTGAATGATAAGGAGATAAAATCCAACTATAAAGTAAAGCCGCTGGATTCTATTATTGTGTATTCCGATATGAGCCCGGAAGAAACCGATGTGGTGCCGGAAAAAATGGACCTGAATATTGTGTACGAAGATGCTGACCTGATGATCATCAACAAACCGGCTGGCATCGTAGTGCATCCAGGTAGCGGCAATTATACCGGCACTTTGCTGAATGGCGTTTCTTATTACCTGCAACAGCAAAATCCCAATTTGTCAGAAGATACGTTGCCAAGATTTGGGCTGGTACACCGCATTGATAAAAACACCAGTGGCCTGTTAGTACTTGCAAAAACGGATAAAGCCATGCGGCACCTTGCCAAACAATTTTTTGATCACACCACCAGCAGAAAATATGTTGCCTTGGCATGGGGAGATATACAAAATGAGAAAGGAACTATTGTAGCCCATGTTGGCCGCAACCTCCGGTTCAGAAAACTATTTGAAGCTTATCCGGAAGGAGATCATGGTAAAGATGCCACCACTCATTATGAAGTGCTGGAACGGTTTGGTTATGTCACATTAGTTCAATGTGTTTTGGAAACCGGCCGTACTCACCAGATAAGGGTTCACATGAAATATATCGGCCATCCGCTATTCAACGATGATTTTTATGGCGGTGATAAAATTGTAAAAGGTACAGTGTTTACCAAGTACAAACAATTTGTAGATAATTGTTTTAGTATTTGCAAAAGACAGGCCCTTCATGCAAAAACATTAGGTTTTATTCATCCAACCACCGGCGAGCAAATGTTTTTTGAAGCACCATTACCTGATGATATGGAACAGGTGATTGAAAAGTGGAGAAAGTATGCAGGGTCGGTGGGAAGTCAGCAATAGGCAGTGGGCAGTTAACAGCCTGCAAATAGCACTGCATTTGATAAGTAAAAAATTTTTTTATGGGATCGTACAAAGACATGACAGTTTTTAAAAAAGCCTTTGAAATAGCAATGGATATTCTGGAAATTTCAAAGAAGTTTCCTAAAGAAGAAACTTATAGTTTAACAGATCAAATCAGAAGGAGTTCGAGATCCGTATGTGCAAATTTTGCGGAAGCATACCGAAAAGAAAATATCCAGCTCATTTTCTGAGTAAACTTACTGACTGTGATAGCGAAAACTCAGAAACAGATGTATGGATTGAGTTTTCTTTTGCCTGTAAGTACATAACTATTGAAGAATATAAAAAATTATCAGACAAAAATGCAGAGGTTGTAAAAATGCTTGGCCATATGATCCAAAGTCCTGAAAAGTATTTATAAGTTATCGGAGGCCGGTTGCCAACTGCTTATTGAGTAAAGTCGAATAAAGTTGCTGTAAACATTCCCCTTTCCCTTTTCTTTAAAACTACATCCCAGTTGCCAATGTAGCGAAGCAATTTAGGAACCAGGTAATTGCCAAACTTTGTCATCTGTACTTCCATGTGTACATCAAAATCATAGACTCCTGCATCATAACTCATATCATAGTTGCGGGCCATCACTTCCATTGTTTTAGCATTGAACCATGTTACCATACTATCAATAACAATGCTGTGTCTTTGACCACTGCTTAAAGCACCTTTTGCTTTTATAGAAAAAACATAACAGGGCTGCCCTTCATAGTCACCAAAATCAATAATGAAGTCGTAGTATTTAGCTTTATCAGGATCAAAAATGTCAATCTTATCCCCGATAAAAGGAATACCCGGTATTTTTTTTCCGGGATTGAAAAAAAGCATCTTTAATTGTGCTTTTCTTTTTTCCATACCACTTTCCGATTTGGGACGAAAGTCAATTCCCTTCACAATATTGCTTTCACCACAAACAGAGCCTTTGGTAAAGAAAAGTTCGCCGTATAATTCTCCGGTGTTATAATTATAACTGCCATCGTCATCATAAAAATCTCCGCTGGTTTTTTCATTTAATACTTCCATGCGGCGGCAATTGCCGGAACGAAGCTGTTTTGTCTTACTGACCAATGATGCTTTGATATTTCCTTTCTTATCTTTTATCCGTATATCATTCCAGGCAGTAAAACCAAGTAAATGAAGATTGCGAAAGGCTTTATAAAAGGTAGTGTCTTTTTTTACCCGGTCAATAAAACTGGGAACATTCATATCTGTACGAAGGATGACTTCAGAGAGGTTCACCATTTTCGCCAGTCGTTCTGTATCCAATGAATCTTCATCCTGCGCAAATGCCGGAAAGGAAAAGAACAGCACCAATAATCCATTCATTAATTTCATCCTCATGCTGTAAATTAAATTTTTGAGAAGCAATAAGTCAACTACAACCCCTTAGCCCGGGAAAAGCATTTTGTAATCCACATTCACCTTCCCCCTGGAGATGTCATTCAACTTGCCTTTCATTAATTTTCTTTTCAATGGGGAAATATGATCAATGAAAAGTTTGCCTTCAATGTGGTCATACTCATGCAGGATAACCCTTGCGGTGATGCCGGTAAAAGTTTTTGTATGTTGTTTGAATTCCTGGTCCAGAAAATTCAACGTAACACTCTCCTGCCGGTAAATATCTTCCCGGATCTTCGGGATGCTGAGGCAGCCTTCATTATAAGGCCACTCATCACCATCCAGTTCAGCAATATGGGCATTGATAAAAACTGCTTTCAATCCTGTATCACCGGGATAGTCTGCTTTTTCTTTATCATCCATACTATTAAACATCTGCACAGTGTCTACAATAAAAAGGCGGATGTCCTTGTTTACTTGGGGTGCAGCAAGCCCCACGCCGTTGCTGGCATACAGTGTCTCCCACATATCTTCTATCAGTTTACCGAGTTGAGTATAGTCCGGAGTAATATCGGTGGCTACTTTTCTAAGTACCGGCGTACCGTATGCTACAATAGGCAGAATCATGAAAAATACTTTGGTTTATTCGTTAATTAGTTAATCAGGTAGTTCGCTAAATTTATAGTTATTTACAATTGCAAAGTTATCCGGCCAAACCTAATTAACCAATTAACTAATTGACCTCAAATATTCCTGCAACATAATAGTGGCGGCTATTTCATCCACCAGGGCCTTGTTGCGGCGTTGCATTTTCTTTAATCCCATTTCCAGCATGGCATCTTTGGCCATTTTGGAAGTGTACCGTTCATCTACCTTTTTAATGGGCATAGCCGGGAAATTCTTTTCCAGCTCTTTGATAAACTTGGTTACCAATGGTGTGGCATGTGTGTCAGAATTATCCCAGTTAGTAGGCCAGCCGATGACTACTAACTCTACTATTTCTTTTGAAAAGTAGTCTTTAAGAAAAGGAATTAATTCTTTTGAATGAAGTGTAGTTAAACCTGTCGCAATAATTTGCAGCGGATCAGTAACGGCAATGCCGGTTCTTTTAAGTCCGTAGTCTATGGAGAGGATGCGGGGCAAATAATTAATGATTAATAATTAAGAATTCACAAACAGGTCGGCAATTACAAAGATGGCGAAAACAACTGATGCAATGCCGTTGGCGGTCATAAATGCAACGTTTACTTTTCGCAAATCGTTTGGTTTTACGAGAGAATGTTGGTAACCGAGCATTACAACAAATATGGCAACACCAATCCAGTACAACCAGCCAAAATTTCCATAGTACCCTGCAAATACAATGGCGACAGCACTTAATAAATGTAAGAACTCTGATACCCGCAATGCTTTTGCTTTTCCCAGCCAGGCAGGTATTGAATACAGTTGTTGCGATTTATCAAATTCTTCATCCTGCAAGGCATAAATAATATCAAAGCCGCTAACCCAAAAAATAACAGCGAGGGAAAAAAGGATAGGCAATAAAGCAAAATGCCCTGTTACAGCTAAATAGGCTCCTATCGGTGCCAATGATAAGCCTAATCCCAATATTATATGACAAAGAGGAGTAAATCGTTTTGTATAGCTATACCCTAATACCACAGTTAATGCAACGGGTGATAAATAAAAACAAGTACTGTTGATAAAGAAAGTACAGGTTATAAATAGCAAACTGTTAATAATAGTAAAGGCTAACGCATTTTTTGCAGTAATAACTCCAGACGGAATTTCTCGTATCGCTGTTCTTGGGTTTTTTACATCAAACCTTCTATCGAGATAACGGTTGAATGCCATGGCAGCACTGCGGGCAAAGACCATGCAGAGAATGACTAAAAAAAATAACGATATGTAATGGATTTCTATTTCACTATCGCTCCAGCCTAAAATTTTTTTCATTCTTTGATAGTCCGTGAAATTCCCTTTATAGTTTCCTTGCAAAGAAACAAGACCTGTTACAAAACCAATCATCGCAAATGGCATTGCGAAAATGGTATGTGAAAATTTTATAAGGCTTAGATAACTTTTTACTTTAGACATTATTTGCCAGATACTTTTTCAACCTTTCGTTTATTTCTTTATTACTTATAGATAACCTTTCTGATTTGTCATAGATTGAAATCAGTATCACCGTATTCATTAAAATTTTTACACAGGTAATTACTCTTGCACCGCCGCTTTTTCCAGTTCCTTTACTTCTTATCAGTAGTCTTACTTTAAAACATTCATTGCCAATTGGAGTACCCTGTTGTGGATTTTCAGTCAATCTGTCAATAAATTCTGAGAAATCAGTTCGAAGTGAAGTATGTTTTTTTGAAAGTCGCTTTATCTCTCTTTCAAACTCGTTTGTCAGAACAATTTTATAACTCACGCAACAGTGTTTTTGCTTCTTTTAATTTCTTTTTCCCTTTTAAAAAAGCAGCAACTTCTTTTGCGCCTGCCTCAATACCGTCTAAAATTTGTTCCTTAGTTGGTTCTGGATACACTTCGGCCTTCATTCTATTTTTCTTCAAAAAATCAAGCACCATCTTCGTCTTCCGGCTATCTTTCGATTTTATTATAATTGTTTCCATACGTTAAAATTAAATAAAATTCTACACTTTCCCTCTCACCAATTCCCACAACACTACTCCCACTGCCGTTGCAATATTCAACGAATGTTTCATTCCCAACTGGGGTATTTCAATACATCCATCACACAAATGAATAGTTGACTGCTCCACCCCTGTCACCTCATTGCCAAATATAACAGCAATCTTTTCTTCCGGTTCAATGTGGATGGCATTTAACTTATAACTTCCTTCTGCCTGCTCTGCTGCATAAATATTAAACCCTTTTGTCCTTAGTTCTTCTATTGCTTCTGCAGAACTGTTGAAATGTTTCCAGTCAACCGTTTCTTCAGCACCGAGAGCTGTCTTTTTTATTTCTTTATGCGGAGGTTTGGCAGAATAGCCAATAATGTAAATAGCTTCTACCAGAAAAGCATCGGAAGTACGGAATACACTGCCCACATTATAGGCACTGCGGATATTTTCGAGTACAATAATAACAGGAGTTTTGTCAGACTGTTTAAATTCATCCACCGATTTCCTGCCCAGTTCTTCCATGCTTAGTTTTCGCATCGGGCAAAGGTAAGCTAAGAGTTTAAAGGAGGAAAATGAGAGAAAAAGTAATACAATTTTTATTCCCCAATATTAAAATTTATCAAAAAAAGAGGAAAGAGAGTTCTTTACTCCTTTCCTCTTTCTACTCTTTTACACTCTTAGCTCTACTTGAAATTCACAATCTTCTTATCCTTTGGATACTTTACTGTATAGGTAAATCGTACTTTCTTACTTTCACCGGGTTTCAAATCAATCTTCCAGGTCAGTACGCCTGTCTCTGCATTTACCATCGCTGTTCCGCCTTCTTCCAGGCTCACTTCAACTTCCTTTATTGTACTCAGCGGATACTGGTCTTTCAGCAGCAGGTTTACATCTGTAAGTTTATTATTTTTTACAACAATCTCGTAAGTAAACACCTGCTTGCTATCCTTACCTGTTGTTTTAATACTGCTCAGTTCTTTCACTACGGAACGTTTAACGGCAATCCTTTTATCTCTTCCCAGCGAAAGATTTAATGTGTCAGCCGTTGTATTCGGGTCAATCGTTGATTTGCCGATGTAGGTATCGTCCATTATAATATTGGCATCGCCGGGCAATAAATCAAGGTTTTGCCAATCGGCCACTTCTGCCAACAGGTAAGCATCCTTATCTATTCTTGGTACAGCATAATTTTTTAGCACACAGGAAATTTCCTGGTCTTTAATGGTAACATTATGTAACTGGCCATCACTTTCAATATCATACGGCAAATCAATTTCAAAATTGGTGTTCAACTGACCTTCATTCAGTGTAGTGTATTGTTGCAACGTACTTGGGTCAATGGTCTGGTCTTTTATTTTTTGCTGATTAAAATATCCGTTTGCATCGGTTACTATTACTTCTGATAATGCTTTATCATCACGGTAAGACTGTACCATATTTCTGCTTGCATTCCCCTGTGCTGCCCTTCTTTGTAAATCAGTATAAAGCCCCGGAACATATAATTGTAAATACCAGGGAGTAAGTATTGGAGCAGCTACACCAAAATTTGGCGTGCCGGTACTCAGGGTCAGTTTTGTTTTCTTCCAGTCAATACCGCTGGTTTGTGTCAGCGATGCTTTATACACCAGTTTCACTTTATTGCTTTTTGAATTTACCCGTACATCATACACGGCTGTCCATCCGGCATTGGTAGTGTAATAAGATAAATCAACCGGAATTTCTCCCGTCCGTTTGCACATTACCTGTAAAAAAACCTGTCCGTATGATTTTTGCTTTACAGGAATAGCAGTAGATAAGCTGGCAATTTTCTTTCTTAGTTCGTCAATCTTCTTATTCTGTGCCAGTCTATTTTGATTATGATTATAAATATTGGTCTTCGATTTATCTATTTTGTTATTGTAGTATTCCAATAGTTTCAGCACTTCATCGCTGGTTATTGTTTTATTACCACTGGTATTGATTGTTGCTTCAATCAAGAGCCCGGTTTTGGCCAAAATCTCCTGTTCAATCCCGATCAGGTTATCAATCCGGGTAATTTCTTTTTGTACCAGTCCAATGCTATCTTCCAGCCTTTCTACTTCTTTGCTTTTTACAACTGGCGGTACAATTGGATAATACACTTTATAATGCTGCGACAGCAATGCTACATCTTCCGGCACACTAATCTGCAGGCTATTTATATCAATACTGGTGCTCAATTGGCTGATGATAATTATTTTGGTAGCCGCATCCACTTTTATTTTCGATTGATGGGTGAGTTCCGCACCATAACCAAAATAGACCGTGGCGTTATTAATGGTGGCATCTACCCTGGCAGTGTCCTGTGCATTTGATACGGCACAACACAGTATTGTCCCGGAAATCAGGAGGAATTTTTTCATGGCATTTTTTGTTTCTAACCTGATGCAGAAAGAAGAGGGGTTACATAAAGGGAAGGAAAAAATTATTTAGCCGGTTTTTCTGCCTGCTTTGGCCTTAGCTTTAGCGAAGGCAAGCCGAAATTTTATATGTAAGCAGGCTGAAGTACTACTACCTGTCCGCCGTACAAGACTTTGGCAGGCGGGTCAGCTTCCGTGGAGTTTACCCTGTGGTAACGAAGGGTCGCACAATTCAGGGTTCGGTAATTCTACTCAGCTTTTTGACTTTTGTTCCGGAGGAACATCTAGTGGGTAGAAAATAAACACAATACAATGAATTCGTTCTGTAGGAACGTTTGGTGCTTTTATTTTAAATTTATAAAAAATATGGAATGTCCAATACTTATACACAGCTCCACATTCAATTTGTCTTTGCAGTAAAGTTCCGGCAAGCTCTTATTCAATCGCAATGGAAAGAAAGACTACATGAATATATAACAGGCATATTTCAGAACAATCAACACAAGATGTTGCAAATAAATAGTATGCCTGACCATATTCACATTTTTATCGGTATGCGACCAGCACAATCTATTTCATCTTTAATGCAAAATGTAAAGACGGAAAGCAGCCGATGGATCAATCAACAAGGTTTCTGTCCTTCGCCTTTTGAATGGCAAGATGGTTATGGCGCATTTTCCTATTCAAAAAGTCATGTGCCAGATGTAATCAGATATATTCAGAATCAGGAGAAACATCATCAAAAAGAAACCTTTTTAGATGAATATAGAAAAATGCTGACTGCTTTTGAAATTGACTGGAACGAAAAATATATCTTCAAAGACCCCGAATAGCACCAAACGTTCCTACGGAACGAATCTGATAACATATTCATGTTATCTACCCACCAGATGTTCCTACGGAACAAAATACTGGCAAGTTACCCGACTCATTATTATTTTTTTCTTATAAAATCAGCCAACTGTATCTTGGGATTAACTATTAATAACTAAAATATTGCCCTTGAGACTGCTTCCTTATTTTTGTCTACTCCCGATAAAATCGGGACAAGCTATGTCAAAAACAGCCTCTTCCGATACACCAATGATGATGCAACACCGGGCCATCAAGCAGAAATACCCGGATGCAATTTTGTTGTTTCGTGTCGGGGATTTTTACGAAACCTTCGGGCAGGACGCAATAGTGGCTTCACAAGTGCTGGGCATTACATTGACAAAAAGAAATAACGGTGCGGCTTCTTCATCAGAATTGGCTGGCTTTCCGCATCATGCTTTAGATACTTATCTGCATAAATTAGTAAGGGCGGGTCATCGTGTAGCCATCTGCGACCAGTTAGAAGACCCCAAACAAGCCAAGGGCATTGTAAAAAGAGGTGTGACGGATATGGTTACACCCGGCACTACCGTAAATGATAAACTGCTGGAACACCACAGCAACAATTTTCTCGCCGCCATTCATTTTGCAGATACTTCGACCGGAGCTCAGCATGAACAATACGGTTTAGCTTTTTTGGACATCTCAACCGGCGAATTTTTTATTGCCGAAGGCGACAGGGAATATGCTGATAAACTGTTACAAAGTTTTAAACCGGCAGAAGTAGTATTTCAGCGTCACCAGCAAAAGAAATTCAAAGAATACTTCAATAGTAAGATTTACACTTACACATTAGATGAATGGATTTTTGATTCGGCCTATGCAGAAGATATGTTGCTGAAACATTTTCAAACACATTCCTTCAAGGGCTTTGGTGTGGATGATATGAAAAATGGATTGATAGCAGCCGGGGCCATTATTCATTACCTGCGGGATACCGGGCATCCGAACTTACAACACATTACTTCTTTACAAAGAATTGATAAGGATGATTTTTTGTGGATGGACAGGTTTACTATCCGCAACCTTGAATTAGTGTATGGCAATTCCGAAGGCAATCATACTTTACTGAGTGTATTAGACAATACCGTTTCCCCAATGGGAGCAAGATTGCTGAAACGCTGGATTGTATTTCCTTTAAAAGACATTCATAAAATAAATGAACGGCTTGATACGGTTGAGTTTTTGATTAAAGAAACAGACCTGCGGAATAAGATCAGTCAGCATATTAAACAATGCGGAGATATAGAACGATTGGTTTCTAAAATTCCGATGAAGAAAATCAATCCGAGGGAAGTATTGCAATTATCAAGAGGATTGAAGCAAGTGGAAGCTGTAAAACAACTTTGTCTTTCTTCATCTAATGAATACATAAAAAGATTGGGCGATGCACTGAATCCTTGTCCTTATATCGCCGATAAAATATTCAAAGAAATAGTTAACAATCCGCCAGCCTTAGCCGCTAAAGGGGGGATGATGAACAGTGGTATCAGCAATGAATTGGATGAATTGCGAAAAATTTCTCATAGTGGTAAAGAGTACCTTACTCAGCTGCAACAAAAAGAAGCTGAACGAACTGGCATCGGCTCACTAAAAATTGGTTTCAATAATGTGTTTGGCTATTATCTTGAAGTAACAAATTCACAAAAAAATAAAGTGCCGCCGGAATGGATGCGGAAACAAACACTGGCCAATGCTGAACGGTACATTACTCCTGAGTTAAAAGAATATGAAGAAAAGATTACCGGTGCAGAAGAAAAGATTTTAAAAATCGAAGGGGAATTATTTGAAGCATTGCTGAATGAATTGTCTGATTACCTGGCCCCGGTTCAAATCAACGGTAATTTGTTAGCCATACAGGATTGCCTTTGCTGCTTTGCGAATAATGCCATTCAATACCAGTACAAAAAACCCCAACTGCATACCGGCGATGAATTGATCATTAAAGAAGGCCGCCATCCGGTAATAGAAAGAAACCTGCCGATTGGTGAAAGTTATATCCACAATGATTTGGAATTAAATAAAACCGAACAGCAGTTAATCATTCTTACGGGACCTAATATGAGTGGTAAATCTGCCTTGCTCCGCCAGACTGCACTCATTACTTTAATGGCTCATACAGGAAGTTTTGTTCCGGCTACAGAAGCAAAAATTTCTCTGACGGATAAAATATTTACCAGGGTTGGCGCATCAGACAATTTATCTGGTGGCGAATCTACTTTTATGGTGGAGATGAACGAAACAGCTTCTATCATCAATAATATTACTGACCAAAGTTTAATTTTATTAGACGAGATAGGGAGAGGCACTTCTACTTACGATGGCATTTCTATTGCCTGGAGCATTGCGGAACATTTGCATAATTCACCGCACCAGCCCAAAACACTATTCGCCACACACTACCATGAGTTGAATGAACTGGAAGAAAAATTTCCGAGAGTAAAGAATTTTCATGTCACCAATAAAGAAGTAGGCAATAAAATTATTTTCCTGCGAAAGTTAGCAAAGGGTGGCAGCACCCATAGTTTTGGTATTCATGTAGCCAAGATGGCAGGTATGCCACCTTCTTTAATTGACAGGGCTAATGAAATTCTGACCCATTTAGAGAGTATTCATGAAAATGGAAAAACCGACTCTTCGGGTACTGCTAAGAGCATGGAGACAAAAATAAAAGGAATAACGGCCCCTAAATCCGATAGCCATCGGATGCAACTTTCCATTTTTGATGCCCACACGGAGACCTTTAATGAGATTAGAAAACTGCTGGAAGCAGCCGACATTAACAGGCTGACCCCGGTGGAGGCGCTGTTAAAGCTACAGGAGATAAAAAATAAGCTGAAATAAACAGTTTACCCACAAGCCTTTAGGTATTTGCTGAAAAATATCAGCATTAAGAAAAACTTCTTATTTTTACTTCAAATCTCTCTATCATGAAATTGATTAAACTAACTGCTTTAACATCACTACTTTTTGTACTTGTATTTAGCATGACTTCCTGCGAAAAAAATGCGGAAAAAAGGACAACGACTGACTACGAAAAAACAGGCATCATCATGAGTGGTGCCCAGGAAACACCGGCTGTTCCTTCGCCTGCCTTAGGAACTATGGATGTTCGTTATTCTAAAGAAACCCGTACACTAACTTATAAAGTGACCTGGTCTGGTCTTACTGATTCTTTATCACTTATGCATATTCACGGTCTGGCTCCTACAGGATTTGCAGCAGGTGTTGTTCAAAATATTGTTACCCCTGCTAATGGAATTTTCCCGCAAAGAACGAGTGGTAAATTCACTTTCTTAAGATCAGGTACAATCAGCGGCACATTGCTTGTAGATGGCGTACTCGTAAAAGAAGAAAATCTCCTCAATGGCCTGTATTATATGAATATTCACACACCAGCTTATCCTGCCGGAGAAATCAGGGGACAGATTAATTTCATTCAATAATTACTTGAATTTATTATTATATGCTGAACCGTGTTGCCTGAGGCGACACGGTTTTTTATTACACAGCAGCCATGATCGCAGTGTTTACTTTACCTCAAACCAAAGAGGTTTACTATCATCCCAATCGCCATTGTAGTTAATAAATAATTCCTCCCCGGCTTTTATAGTATGAATAGCTTTGATGCTTATCAGTTGTTGTTCAAAATCCATTTCATATTCACAATTACTTTTGTAAGAATGATTATACATTGGCACATAACCCAATGCCATGCAGCATTGCGTCTCATCATCACCCTCCAAAGGAGTCCTTGCGGACCATTCAAAAATATAATCATGCAACAGCGTTTTATCCAATAGTTTCCTTTCCTCGCTGCTCATAACAATTACCGGTGCCACTTCTACTACCGTTCCCGCAGCAATATCTTCTGAAGTAAAAACACCCCTGCCCATAGCAGCAGTAGAGGCAATAAATAAGAAAGGAAGAACCATAACAGCTGACAGATGATAATTAAAAGATAATAATTCTTTCGAAGATCGGAAATACCTTACAATTGCAAGCTCCGAAAATTTAAACTGTTCTCCTTACATTTAAAAGACGGCTGTTCACTATTATCTTTTATCTATCAACTATTATCTAATTTTGAAGCATGTCATTAGAACTGGAACAACATACCCTACAGGAACAGTTTGAAGCTATTATCAAAACAGAAGATAAGCTACAAATAAAGGAATTCCTGGATGACCAGAACATCAGCGATGTGGCCGTATTAGTGGATGAGTTTCCGGATTATGAAAGCAACATCATTGCCAGCATGTCCGTACACCGGGCTGCCAGTGTATTTAAAATACTCGACTTGTCCGTACAAAAAAGAATTATACATGAATTACCTCCCAATACAACAGCTTCCCTTCTTAATGACTTACCAGCGGATGATCGTACTGACTTCTTAGAAGAATTACCAAGTAGTGTGGTAAGAGAATTGATAAAACTGCTGGATCCGGATGAAAGAAAAATAACCTTGTCGCTGCTTGGTTATCCCGAAAACAGTATTGGCCGGTTGATGACACCAGACTATGTGTATGTATATCCGTGGAATACCATTGAAGAAGTTTTTTTTACGATTCGCAAGTATGGTAAAGACAGTGAAACCATCAACGTTATTTATGTAATTAATGATAAAGGTGAATTATTGGATGATATACGTATCAGAGATTTCATTTTAAACCCCCCTGATAAAAAAGTATCAGAGCTGATGGATGAACGTTTTGTTACCCTCCATGCAGAAGATGACCAGGAAACAGCATCTGAAGTTTTTAAGATGAATAACCGGGTAGCCCTGCCAGTAGTCAGCAAAAGCAATAAGCTGCTCGGCATTGTTACCATTGATGACATCCTCTGGGTAGCCAGTGAAGAGTTTAGTGAGGATATGCAAAAAATGGGTGGTACTGCCGCTCTGGATGAACCATATCTCGATGTACCATTATTTAAGTTGTATAAAAAAAGAATCATCTGGCTTATCATTCTTTTCATCGGCGAAACATTAACCATTGCCGCCATGTCCAGCTTTCAAAAAACACTGGAGCAGGTGTTGGTGCTTTCTACTTTTATTCCATTGATTATTTCAAGCGGCGGCAACAGTGGTTCGCAGGCGGCTACACTTATCATCCAGGCATTAGCACTGGGAGAAATAACGGTGAAGGATTGGTGGCGCATTGCCCGCAGAGAAATTTTATCCGGCCTTTTTATGGGAATAACATTGGGTGTCTTCGGATTTCTGATAATCTATGGTGGTCACCAGTTTTTTGATTTATTTGGAGAACATTATATCCGTATCGGTTTTGCGATTGGCACTGCAGTTATTGGTGTGGTAATGTGGGGTACTATTATGGGTTCCATGCTTCCATTGCTATTAAAGAGATGTGGTGCAGATCCGGCTACTTCTTCTACCCCATTCATCGCCACATTGGTTGATGTAACAGGGTTGCTGATTTATTTTGGCATGGCTTTTCTGTTATTAAAGGGAGTGTTGCTTTAAACAATCACTTTCCGCTACAATCTGTTTGGACGTATGCGGTATTTTTCAGATTTTAGCTTTGCAATCAATCAAACGTTTGCATGTTTTGAAATCTATACCTTTGCCGCAACTTTGTCTTTATAAAAGACATCTGGCTCAATTAAAACGTAAAAACCAATGTGTGGAATTGTTGGATACACCGGCTCCAGGGAAGCTTATCCCATTATCATTAAAGGGTTGAAACGTTTGGAATACCGGGGTTACGACAGCACCGGTGTTGCCCTGCAAAATGGCAGCGGTCTGAAAGTGTATAAGAAAAAGGGCAAGGTGGCAGAACTGGAAGAAAGCATCGTTGGTAAAGACCTGCATGCCAACGTTGGCATAGGCCATACCCGTTGGGCTACCCACGGCGAACCGAGTGACCGCAATGCACATCCCCACCAATCATCAAGTGGAAAATTGGCGATGATCCACAATGGCATTATTGAGAATTATTCGCAGCTAAAAAAAGAGTTGAGCAATAAAGGCTACGTTTTTACCAGTGATACTGACACAGAAGTATTACTGAATTTTATTGAAGAAATTAAAAAAAATAACCAGTGCGGCCTGGAAGAAGCAGTACGGGTAGCCTTAAAAAGAGTCACCGGTGCTTACGTTATTTTATTACTGGATGAAGATAATCCAGATACTATCATTGCTGCGAGAAAAGGAAGCCCGTTAGTGATTGGTGTTGGCAAAGGTGAACATTTTCTCGGCTCCGATGCATCTCCCATGCTGGAATACACCAAGGAAGTGGTGTATGTAAACGACTATGAACTGGCTATAGTAAAACCGGATGAACTAATTTTGAAAAATCTGGGTAATGAAAAAATAACTCCTTATGTTCAAAAATTAGACATAGAACTGGCGGCCATTGAAAAAGGCGGTTATGATCATTTCATGCTAAAAGAAATTTTTGAGCAACCACAAACAATATATGATTGCCTGAGAGGTAGATTAGATGCCGTAGAAGGCACTATTACCATGAGCGGTATTCAGCAATATGCTGAACAAATTGTAAATGCCAACCGGATTGTGATGATAGCCTGTGGCACCAGTTGGCATGCGGGGCTTGTAGCCGAGTATATTTTCGAAGAACTGTGCCGCATTAATGTAGAAGTAGAATATGCTTCTGAGTTTCGATATAGAAATCCTGTTATTAATAAAGGTGATGTTATCATTGCCATTTCACAAAGTGGTGAAACGGCAGATACATTAGTGGCCATTGAAAAAGCTAAAGAAAAAGGTGCTATTATATTGGGGGTGGTAAATGTGGTAGGGTCCTCCATTGCACGGATGAGCCATGCCGGTGCTTATACTCATGCTGGGCCGGAAATTGGGGTGGCAAGCACCAAAGCATTCACTGCACAGCTGGCTGTTCTCACCATGATTGCGTTGAAGATTGGTTATTTAAAAGGCAGTATTTCACAGGATCGCTATATGAACCTGTTGAAGGAACTGGAGGAAATTCCTGAAAAAGCAGCCTGGACATTAAATCATAGCGACAATATTAAAGCCTTGGCAGAAAAATATAAGGGTGCAAGGGATTTTCTTTATCTCGGCCGTGGCTACAATTTTCCTATCGCATTGGAAGGTGCATTAAAACTAAAAGAGATCTCTTACATACATGCAGAAGGTTATCCTGCTGCAGAAATGAAGCATGGCCCAATAGCATTAGTAGATGAAAATTTGCCCGTTGTCTTTGTTGCTACGAAAGATGCTTATCATGAAAAATTGCTTAGTAATATGCAGGAAATAAAAGCCCGGAAAGGCAGGGTTATTTCAGTAATAACCGAGGGTGATGAAGTTTCCAGGGAACTTTCTGAGGATGTAATGCTAATTCCTGAAGCAGATGAGATTTTAGCACCGATGCTAAGTGTGATTCCGTTGCAATTATTGGCCTATTATATTGGTGTTGCGAATGGTTGTGATGTAGATAAACCGAGGAACCTGGCAAAATCCGTCACTGTTGAATAGGAACTCGTTGCTGGTTTTTGGTTACTGGTGTCACTAATGCATAGGGGCTGCTTCTTTTTATATAATTATTCCTTTTGAGAAGATATGTTTAAACCGGGGTCATAAAATACAAGCGGCAAAACAAGAAAACAGGCAACCAGAAACCAGCTTCATGAACAACATCATCAAAAAACCAATTGCTTCTTTAGGATATGATTTCATTCCAAAAGAATTTATCCCAAAAGGCAAGGACGAATACCATCTCCGTAATCTCCAGAACCGCAGCGGTATTAAATACCGGCAACTCACTCCTGCTGAAATAAAAATACTGGAACGCAATGCCAATAGCTCCGACAATTGGACCAAAGTGCAGGTAGCTGAGGCTTTTAATCCTAAGCTGGTAAAAAATTGTACTTTTTATGGTTTAGTTCGTATTGGCAAACTAGAGCCGTATTTTGTAGAATTCAATAACCTGCGAATGCCTGTCGGACTTTACAACAGCACCATTATCAGTTGTGATATTGGCGACAATGTGGTTATTGATAACGTCAATTTCATGAGCCATTATATTACCGGCAATGAAGTGATACTGGTAAACATCAATGAACTTGCAACATCCAATCACTCCAAATTTGGTAACGGTGTATTGAAAAAAGGGGAAAAAGAATCCGTCCGTATCTGGATGGAGATATGCAATGAAAATGCGGGCCGCAGTGTATTGCCTTTTAACGGAATGCTGGCAAGCGATGCGTGGCTCTGGTCGAAATACAGGAATGATGAAAAACTATTACAAAGGTTCAAGGAGTTTACTGATAAAAGATTTGATACACAAAGAGGCTATTACGGAAAAATAGGCGACAGGACAGTTATTAAAAACTGCGGCATCATCAAAGACGTGTGGATTGGTACTGATGCATATATAAAGGGGGCGAATAAATTAAAGAACCTCACCATTAATTCAGGACCTGCTGATAAATCTCAGATTGGTGAAGGTTGTGAATTAGTAAACGGAATTGTTGGCCTTGGCTGCCGTATTTTTTATGGCGTAAAAGCCGTTCGCTTTATGATGGGTTCTAATTCACAATTAAAATATGGAGCAAGACTGATTAACTCCTACTTGGGCGATAATTCAACCATCTCTTGCTGCGAGGTATTAAATTCTCTCATCTTTCCTGCGCATGAGCAGCATCATAACAATTCGTTCTTATGTGCTGCTACCGTATTAGGACAAAGTAATATGGCCGCTGGTGCTACGATTGGCTCCAACCATAACTCCAGAGGTGCTGACGGTGAAATAATCGCAGGCCGGGGGTTTTGGCCGGGGCTATGTGTAAGCCTGAAACACAATTCAAAATTTGCATCCTTCACTTTAATTGCAAAAGGAGATTTTCCGGCAGAATTGAATATCCCTATCCCCTTCTCCTTAGTAAGTAATGAAGTAAGTACAGATAAGCTAACGGTAATGCCGGGCTATTGGTTCATGTATAATATGTATGCTCTTTCCCGTAATGTAGGAAAATATATTAGCCGGGATAAACGGGCCAATAAACTACAGGAGATAGAATACGATTTTCTGGCACCAGATAGCATCGATGAAATAATAGAGGCATTGGAATTATTGAAAAAAGCTACCGCAAAAGCATGGGCCAAACTGAACAAAAAAGATATAAAAGAAAAAGACCTTGCTAAAACCGGCGAAGCTTTGCTGGAAAAAAATCCCGGGTCAATCACGGAACTGGAAATTCTGGCAGAAGGATTTGAAAACAGCCAGCGAAAAGTACAATTAATAAAAGTAGCCGAGGCGTACAGGATTTTTAAAGAAATGATTATTTACTACGGCACCTCTCAGCTTATTCGTTTTATTGAACATCAGCATATTTCTTCCTGGCAAAAATTAGTACAATCATTCCCTAATACTCCTGTACGAAATCACTGGAAAAATATCGGTGGTCAGTTAATGCCGGAAACAGCCGTTGCCACACTTATCCGCAATATCCGTTCCGGCAAGCTTAAGAGCTGGGATGAAGTGCATGACTACTACGATAAAAAAAGTAATACTTACCCAGCAGAAAAATTTCAACATGCTTTTGCATCGCTGCTTGAAGTATTAAAACTTTCACCCAAGAAATTCAGCAAAAAAATTTTCATAAGCCTTTTACAACAGGCTGTGGCAACAAAAGAATGGATGACAAAAGGTATTTATGAATCAAGGGCAAAAGACTATCAAAATCCTTTCCGCCAGATGGTGTATGAAACAGAACAGGAAATGGAAAAAGTAATCGGCAAACTAAAAGACAACAGTTTTATCGCACAGCAACAATTCGAAACATTTGCTTTTGCAAAACAAATAACCAATATCATTCATCAGATAAACAAATAGAAAAGAGGCTGGTTTTGATAAATAACTGAGTCTGCGAAATCCTTGCAGCCCCTTTTACCTATAAATTCCTCGCCGCAATAGGCCCATGAATTGCCTGAAATCCTACCTGGTAGCAAGCTGTGTAATACAATACATCATACACATAATGCTTAAAGGGTTTTTTGCCATCCCCAATTTTTATTATCAGTGCTGCTGTAAGGGCTGCCCGGTGAATAAAATTATTCAGATGGTACTGGTCGGTAAACATTACCAATGCAGAAGTTGACAACGGAAATTTAGGTCCTTTAGTAGGGTCATTATCTTTATACTTATTATTGTAACTGAACGTGGGATAAAACCATTGATCGTTTGCTTTTGGGAAAATCTCTTCAAATCCATTGTACTTATACTGCAATCCCTCATTGAACCCTTTGGCCAGGCCAGCAGTTAATAGCAAGGCCCCGGTTAAGCGTTTGTTGCCATCCAATTTCCACTTTTTTGATTTATCAATTTTTATATCAACTTTAGCCGTAGCTGCTGGAAACGGCTGAGTCTGAACCATGCTATTATCAACAGGTTTATGCTTAGCAAGGTCAATACTACTTATTTGTCCGAAAGCGGTAAAACTAAAAAGCAATGCGGGGATGATTACAAGTTTCATATTTGAACAAATTAGGAATTACAAATTATTGCTGGCTGTTCAAAAAGGAATTGGAGGGATTTATAAACTGATACAATCATCAGCAATTTCATCTTTCAAAAAATGATAGTGCAGGATAAAGGGGCATTCAGGAAGAATAGATTTCAGGTACAGGCAATGAACCCTTTGATAGATTAGACTACCAAATTAATTACTACAATTTGATTATGCAAGTAATTACTAAGAAATATTACATGACAGCAATCGTAGTTCTACGATTGCATAAAATTTGTCTATTTTTTTCTGAAGAATATTCTAACTGGCACCCCCGTAAGATTAAAATTCTGCCGAAGCTGGTTTTCCAGGTAATTTTTATAAGGCGTTTTAATATCGTCCGGAAAATTGCAGAAAAATGCAAAAGACATTACCGCAGTTGGTAATTGGGTTATAAATTTAATTTTTATCGAATTGCCCCTTACAACTGGCGGGCTATACGACTGAATAGCTTTCAGCATAATTTCATTCAACTGTGACGTAGCTATTTTTTGTTGCTTGTTCTCATACACTTCCAATGCTATTTCAATGGCTTTGAATATCCTTGTTTTCTCTTTGGCCGATACAAATAAAATAGGCACATCATTAAAGGGTGCTAATTTTTTCTTCAGCTCCGCTTCATACTCTTTGGCAGTATTTGTTTCTTTGCCTATCAAATCCCATTTGTTTACCAGTATAACAATACCCTTTCCTTTTTTAACTGCAAGGCTGAATATGTTAATGTCCTGCGCCACTATTCCTTTTTCGGCATCGAGCATCAACAAACAAACATCCGCCTCATCCACCGCCTTAATGGCACGGATAACGGAATAAAATTCCAGGTCTTCATGCACTTTAGCCTTACGACGGATACCGGCTGTATCAATTAAAACAAATTCCTTCTGAAAAAGATTGTAATGGGTGTGTATCGAATCTCTTGTGGTGCCGGCAATATCACTGACAATAGTCCTTTCCTGGCCAATTAATGCATTCAGCAAAGATGATTTTCCGGTATTGGGCTGGCCAATAATAGCAAACTTGGGTAGTGCGTCTATCTCTTTTGTTTCTTCAGATGCATCCTCGGTTATTAAATCTGCCACAGCATCTAATAGTTCACCAGTGCCACTTCCGCTTGCTGCTGCAATAAAGAAAATATGTTCGAACCCCAGGCTATAGAATTCAGAAGCTTCCATCAGCCGGTCATTACTATCAACTTTATTTACGGTTAAAAAAACCGGCTTGCTGCTCCGGCGCAACAAAGAAGCCATTGAATCATCAAGATTAGTCATACCGGTAGTAGCATCCACCATAAAGATGATGGCATTCGCTTCTTCCAGGGCAATCAATACCTGCTTGGCAATTTCTTTTTCAAATACATCCTGGCTGCCTGAAACAAAACCTCCCGTATCAATTACATTATAGGTTTTACCGTTCCAGTCCGTAACGCCATACTGACGGTCACGGGTAACACCACTCATATCATCAACGATTGCTTTTCGCTGCTCCAGCAAACGGTTAAAGAGTGTACTCTTTCCTACATTCGGTCTTCCTACTATTGCTACTGTAAAACT
Organism: Chitinophagaceae bacterium; assembly: GCA_046598205.1. Lineage (GTDB taxonomy): Bacteria > Bacteroidota > Bacteroidia > Chitinophagales > Chitinophagaceae > JJ008. Next base: position 27,315 of record JBKJIX010000051.1, on the reverse strand, counting down.
CATGATTAAATTGGCAATGGTCAATTAGCAATAAGCAAATTGAACCCGTCGCTTTTTTGTTACTGTTAAATTTTGAATCCTCAATTGCTTATTGTCAATTGCTTATTTTTTTTAATACCCATACTCCTTCAACTGCATCTCATTCTCTCTCCACTTAGGCTTCACTTTTACAAATAATTCTAAAAATATCTTCTGTTGTATAAATGCTTCTATATCCTTTCTTGCTTCAGTTCCTATTCTTTTTATCATTGAGCCTTTATCGCCAATTAATATAGCCTTTTGTGTTTCCCGGTGAACGATGATGTCGGCCACTATTTTTACCAGTGTTGTTTTCTCTTTATATTCTCTTACCAATACGGTGGTGTGATATGGTATTTCGTCCTGTGCCAGTTCATAAATTTTTTCCCGTATCAGCTCACTCACAAAAAATTTCGTATTCAGATCAGAAATATCGTCACCGTCATAAAAGGGTTCTCCTTCGGGTAAAAATTCCAGCAAGGCATTCACCAGCTTCTTTTTATTAATTCCTGATAAAGCAGAAATAGTAATTACTTTTTTGCAATACGGTTTTGCTGAAAAAAATTCAATTGCTTCTTTAATTGTTGCTTCACTTACCAGATCAATTTTATTCAACACTACTACAGCAGGCACTTTTAATTTCAATGCCGTAAATATGGCATCGCATTCGTCCCACTTTTCTTTTACATCTACCAACAGCATGGCCACATCTGCATCTTCCAATGCGCCTTTTACAGCCTGCATCATTTTCTCATGCAGTTTGTATTTGGGTTCAATAATGCCGGGTGTGTCAGAAAAAACTACCTGGTATTCCTTTTCCGTTATTATTCCTTTGATGCGATGGCGGGTTGTTTGCACTTTGGGTGAAACGATAGCCAGCTTCTCCCCCATCAACGCATTTAATAATGTGCTTTTGCCTGCATTAGGTCTGCCAAATATGTTTACAAAACCTGATTTCATTGATGTATTTATAAACCTGAAGATGCACACTTCGGGCAGCAAGAAGAGAGGAGGTAGTCAGTCCTTGCCAGTTGAGAGTGCAACTGTTTCGGAAAATTGAAAAAGCCAAACCCGGGTTTGGCTCTTTCGTTTGTTGCGAAGGGGAGGATCGAACTCCCGACCTTTGGGTTATGAGCCCAACGAGCTACCGCTGCTCTACTTCGCGGTGCAAAGGTAGCCGTATAGGGCTTACTTTCCAAACATTAATCATAGTTGAATCCTATTCATTTTTTAACGACAAAGCCGGAACAATGTTCCGGCTTTGTCGTTAATGGCTATACTAAAACTAATTTTATTATCCTTTAGATACACTACTGGAGCCACTACTTTTTACTTCCTTGATTTGCCCGTTGCCTTTATACCGTACATCACTGGCTCCACTTGCCTGTGCAGATAGTTCTCTATTGACAGTTATTTTTATATCGCTGGCACCACTTGCTTTTGCATTACAAACATCAGTCGCCAGGTCGTAGCCTTTAAAGTCGCTGGCACCACTTGCGTTTACTGAAAGCTGGGTGGCAGATCCTGTCACCATCATATCAGAGGCACCACTCAGATCAACAGTAAGTTTATTTACATCCAGCTTACCTTTTACATCGCTGGCACCCGATTGGTTAATACTCAGCACATCAGCCTTTAATGTTCCGGATATAAATACATCACAAGCCCCACTTACTTTTAGCAGATCAATTTGTTTAAAAGAGATATATGCCTTTAATTTTTTGTTGCCGCTACTCCATGATTTTCCATCACTGTCATAGCCGATATAAAGAATACCAGCCTTCACTTCCACTTTTATTCTTTCCCGGTGTTTTAATTCAGCCGCACTTACCGCAACGGCTTCTTCATTTCCCTGGATAATGTAAACATCAAATGCATTGGATACACTGATGCCGTGATAATCTTTTGCCTGTCTTACTTGGGCATTCGGATCATTTACCTGTTGAGCATACAAACCTGCAGCAATGAGTAACCCGATTAATAAAACTGATAACTTTTTCATTATTTATTTTTGACTTGTTAGATTTTATTTACTGAACCACCGGTGCTTCTTTTAATTTCCTTCACTGTTGGGCTTCCTTTATATTTCACTCTTGCACCTGTACTTACTTTTGCCTGCAATTCTTTTTCTGCACTTACAGAAACAATAGCACCTGTGCTTACCGTTACACTACAATTGGAAGTACGCATATCATCACCTTTAAATTTGCTTCCGGTATCTCCATTAATATCTAATTTATCTGCTTTACCGGAAAGAGTAATTTTTGAGCCGGTATTCTGATTTACTTTCAAGGAAGCAATATCCACTTCCCCATCAACCAATGCACCGGTGTTGGCCTCCATACTAAGAGATGCAGATTTAAGCACACCATTAATTTTCACTTTGGCACCGGTTGTTACATGCAGCAAATCAAGTGTTTTGTAGGATACATAAGCTTTCAGATCTTTGGTCTCCTTGATTTTATTAACGGCACCCGTTTTAGTTTCATAATAAATTTTAAGGATTCCATTCTCCACTATGGTAACAATTTTGTCCCGGAATTCTGTTGTTGCAGCACTTACTACCACTTCTTCGGCATTTCCCCCGGTCAATGTAAGTTCAATTCCGGTTGCCACATCAATACCATGATACCCGGTAACAGTTCTTTTTTCTGCATGGAGATCATTGATGACTTTTTGGGCTAAAAGGGCAGTGCCGGTAACGGCGATAAATAAAAATGATACTAATAACTTCTTCATAAACGATGGTTTAGAGGTAGTACGAAGAGTGGCGTAGAAAAGTTACAGTTTCTTATAAATATTTCTTCCTTATTTTTGTGCCAATCCCGCCTTTTAGTGGGACAAGTTCTTAGCCTTTGATTTAAAAGGCTTTAGTTTACAGTGTTCCGGGGTGTTTGTCCGCCTGATGGCTGAGACAATCTGAGATTAGACCCGTAAACCTGGTCAGGGTAATGCCTGCGTAGGGAGGTGAGCCGTTTTCAATGGTTCATAGTTTGACCTTTCACATCAGCATTTCCCTCTTATTTTTTTACCGCTTAAAACTTAAAAAATGAAGAGGATTATTATGCTTGGTTGTTTTATTATAACAACTATTGCAGCTTTATCGCAACTTGTTCCTCCCATGCGGGAAGAAAAGCAACAAGTAAACGACAGCTTTTATGCATTGTCGCCGGTGGAAGTAAGAGCCGTAAGGGCTGGTGAAAATTCGCCTTTTACCAAAACCAACATTTCCAAAAAGGAAATTGCTAAAACAAACCTGGGGCAGGATATTCCATTTCTGCTAAACCAAACGCCATCGGTAGTAATTAATTCTGATGCCGGAAATGGTATTGGCTATACCGGTATCCGCATCCGGGGAACAGATGCTACAAGAATTAATGTAACGCTGAATGGCATTCCTTACAACGATGCCGAAAGCCAGGGAACTTTTTTTGTGGACCTGCCAGACTTTAGTTCTTCAACCGGAAGCATACAAATACAACGAGGTGTTGGCACTTCTTCCAACGGAGCCGGTGCATTTGGAGCCAGCATAAATTTTAGTACCAACGAAGTAATTAAAGAAGCTTATGCTGAATTCAATAACAGTTATGGATCTTTCAACACCTGGAAGAATACAATAAAAGCCGGAACCGGTTTGGTAAATGGTTTTACTACTGATATAAGGCTGTCCCGCATCAGCAGTGATGGTTTTATTGACAGGGCCAGCAGTGATTTAAAATCATTTCATTTTACTACTGCCTATATAGGCAAAAAGGGTTCACTTCGTCTCAACGCATTTTCTGGTAAGGAGAAAACTTACCAGGCATGGAATGGAATTTCAGAAACTGATTTAAAAGCAGGCAACAGAACAACCAATTCAGCAGGAACAGAAAAGCCAGGCGAGCCCTATGATAATGAAACGGATAATTATACACAAACACATTACCAGTTATTCTTTAACCATTTAATAGGCAAACGAATCAGTTTCAATACAGCCCTGTTTCTTACTAAGGGGAAAGGTTATTACGAGCAATACAAAGCCCAGCAGAAGTATTCCAAATATGGAATGCCCAATCCTCCTTCTACGGGCACACCGACTACGAAATCTGATATGATAAGACAGCTTTGGCTTGACAATGATTTCTATGGTAATATTTTTTCATTGCAGTATAAAGACAATAAAACACAAGCTACACTCGGTGGCGGCTATACCCGGTATGATGGATTGCATTATGGAAAAATAATTTGGGCGGACAAAGGATTAACCGATACAAAAAGTTGGTATGACCTCGATGCATTAAAAACTGATTTCAATATTTACCTGAAAGAACAAACACAGTTTGCTACAAACTGGAATTTGTTTTATGATTTACAATTTCGCCATGTAAAATATAATACAGAAGGCTTCCGGGATAATCCAAACTTATCAGTAAAAACTAAATTCGATTTCTTCAATCCAAAAGCCGGTATCAGTTATAATAAAAAGGGATGGAAAGGTTATTTTTCTTTTGGCGTTGCCAACAAAGAACCTAACCGGGATGACTTTGAAGCAGGTACTGCACAACAACCAACACCAGAAAGACTGAATGATGTGGAAATAGGTATTGAGAAAGTAAACGCCAACTGGAACTGGTCTGCTACTTTGTATTATATGAACTATAAAAACCAATTAGTACTCACCGGAAAAATAAATGATGTGGGGGCATACAGTAGAACTAATATTGCCGAAAGCTACCGGGCAGGAATTGAACTGCAAGGCGGAGTAAAATTTAATTCCTGGGTAAACGCTACGGCCAATCTTGCTTTGAGTGAGAATAAAGTAAAGAACTTCACTGAGTTTATTGATGACTATGACAATGGTGGACAGAAAACCAATACTTTCCAATCAACAGATATTGCCTTCTCTCCTGCTGTGGTTGGTGGAGCCAGCATTAATTTTCTTCCTTTTAAAAATGCAGAGCTGAGTTTGCTGAGTAAATATGTAAGCAAACAATACTTAGACAATACGGAGAACGACAGCCGTTTACTGAATGCTTTCTATACACAAGATGTAAGGGCTATTTACACCATAAAGAAAAAGTTTCTTAAAGAATTAAACATCATTGCACAGGTAAACAATATTTTCGGCAGAAAATATGAACCAAATGGTTACACTTTTAGCTATTTTGTTGGGGGAGAAACTATTACTGAAAATTATTACTTCCCGATGGCAGAAGCCAACTTTATGATAGGAGTGAATGTGAGGTTATAGGCAAAAGATTTAGTAAAAAATATAAGCTAAAAATGTACTTTTGTATAAATCATTTACAATGGGAATAGTATATGCCGAGATTGAATTAATAAATTCAGGAGATATTGAAATGGTCCGCAGAAGTCTTATGGATAAAGATGACATTAAAAAGATGCGGGTAAATATGCTGGTGGATAGTGGTGCTTATATGATGGCTATTAACGAAACTATACAAGAGCAACTGCAACTTCCCTTTAAAGAAAAAAGAAAAAGTATAATGGCGGATGGAAGTATTGTGGAGCATGATGTTGTTGGGCCAATCGAAGTGAAATTCAAAAACCGGACTGCCACTTGTAATGCCGTTGTCCTACAAGGTGATAATGAACCATTATTGGGAGCTATTCCAATGGAAGAAATGGATGTATTGATTCACCCTTTGCGCCAGGAACTGATTGTAAATCCTGAGCATCCTTATTATGCCCAGCTAAAGCTGAAGTAAATTCTTCATACTTTAATAAAGTAACTTTTATTTATTTCCAAATTTTGCTTGCCAGTCCAGCATGCCACCAGTTAGATTCCAGGTATTTTTAAACCCCATTGCATCTAAAAACAAACAAGCCTGTCCGCTACGGTTGCCACTGCGGCAATGGATAATAACTTCCTCATCCTGTAAGCCTTCCAGTTCATCTATCTGCATGGTTTGAATTTTACCAAGCGGAATCAATGTGGCACCGATATTAAACTCGGCATACTCATGCGGTTCCCGGCAATCAAATAAATTTAATTTTTCGCCGGCATCCATCCGGGCTTTCAATTCTTCTACATTGAGGTTTTGCATTTTTTATAATTATAAATCTGAAGATGGTTTTTTACCCGTGCTGTCAGTTTTCGCTGGTTTATCTACCTGTAGCCACACATCTATTGTTTGCCCGGAACGTATCCGCTGAATTCTTTTTTCGTCATCAAACCGTTCAGGGTTTTGTTTATATATCCAGGCATTACAGGTATCAGTAACATTGGCATCCGTTACAATAGCACCTATCACAATTCCATTTTCCTCAAGAACTGCTTTTGCTTTACAGTATTCCATTCCCGTAATCACGGGAACCGTAAATTCTTTTTTACCTACTCCATCACCAAGCACCAGTGTAATAGTACTTCCTTTACGGATCTTTGAACCGGGAGTTATTGGTGATCCATTATAGTTTTGCTCAAGGATGGCATTCCTGGCAAAATCCGGTTTGAAGGTAGTATCCCCTATTTTCAAATCCATGTTCTTTAACACCATCTCTGCATTGCGATAACTGTAACCAAGCAGGTTGGGCATTTCTACCAATGGTGGCACCGCACTGCTGATAATAAGAAAGACTGTCCGGTTTGATTTTACTACTTCATCCGCATCTGGTAATTGTTTAATAACAGTTAACGGCTTGCTGGTATCCACATAAACAGAATCCTGTATCTCAACATCAAAACCAGCTTTCTTTAGAATTTTTATTGCCTCATCATAGTTTTTACCTGTAACGGATGGTACTGTAGCGGCCTTACCATGACCCGTTAGCCATCCCAGCGACAAAAGGATAAGAGCAAAAATTCCCAATGCCAATGCAATACCCACCAGGATATTGACCCACAAAGGACGATGTGTGATGAATTTCATTCGCTTATTTATAAGTTATCAATCTGCTTGTTATTAATCGTTGAAACATTCCTGAATCAATTTAGTATAAAACTCTTTTAAACTCCAACCCATAGCTTTTACCTGTTGCGGTACAATGCTGGCTTCGCTTTGACCCGGAATTGTATTTACTTCCAGCATATACGGTCTGCCCTCTTCTTCATTGTATATAAAATCAATCCTCACAACACCCCGGCAATTAAAAATGGTGTACACTTTTTTTGCTGTTTCTCTTATTTTATCGGCAATCACTTCATCCACTATAGCAGGTGTAGTTTCGCTTGACTTGCCCTTGTATTTAGCTTCAAAATCAAAGAAAGCCATGTCAGCATCTGCTTTTACTTCGGTAAGCGGCAGTACGATGATATTTCCTTTTGTCTTAAAAACACCGACTGTAAACTCTCTCCCTTTTATCATTTCTTCCACAAGCACCTGGTCATCTTCTTTAAATGCTTTTTCTATTGCCAGCCCTAACTCGTCTGATGACTTATCAACCTTTGACATACCAATACTTGATCCACCATTATTAGGTTTCACAAAAACAGGAAATTTTAATGTGTTGATTATTTCATCAGGGCTGGCAAAACTATTCTTAATAAGTATAACCGATTTTGCTACACCAATGCCTGCCATACCAGCCACCGCTACTGCATATCGTTTATTAAATGTGATGGCAGAAGTAGCGGCATCACAACTGGTGTAAGGCAGTTTCATTGTGTCGAAATAGCCCTGTAGTTTTCCATCCTCACCGGGTGTGCCATGCATACCTATAAAGACAGCATCGAAATTTATCTTTTGGTTATCTAGCTGTAGCGAAAACTCATTTTTATCAATCTCTGCTTTACGTCCATCTGGCAGCTCATAAAACCATCCTTGAAGGTTAATATCAATTTTATAGACATTAAAGAGATTTCTGTCGAGGTTGTTGTCAATGGTAACAGCACTTTTATAAGATATTACCGCTTCGCCAGAGAAACCGCCGGTAACAAGAGCTATGTTGTTCTTCATTATTGTAGTGTAGTGGTTTTGTACCCGCCGCAGCGGGCATATTATGCAAATATTGCTGAAAAAATTAAGATGTCCAACGGCAGGAATGTTCTTATCAGAAAGGATTAACAAATATTATTGGAAAAACAGTCAGCACCGGCCATGAACATTGAAAATTCTATGTTGAATATTGAGCATTTTTGTAGTATGCAATGTTCAATATACAAATGCTCAATATACAATTCTCAATAAAATAGCCTGAAAATACCTCTATCCGGGAAAGACCCTAAATTAAGAAAGGTGAAGGCCGTTTCTCCTTCACCTTTTTACGACGGGAAATATCACCCGCCACTCTTTGGGCAGCTCTCACTGCTTTATATCCTTAGATATGATTGTAAGTTACCAAATTTTATTCCATACAGCATCCAAAACGCCCTACTATTTATGCACAATGCTGGCACAAATTAAATATGCAAAGCTGCTTTTTTGGCCATTAGCTGATCCACCGTTTCCTGGTACATTTCATCAGGCACACAACAGTCAACGGGGCAAACAGCGGCACATTGCGGCTCCTCATGAAAGCCCTGACACTCAGTACATTTATTAGGAGTAATATAGTACACATCCACTGCTACCGGGGCATTTTTTTGATCGGCATCCACCACGGATCCATCCAGCAGGGTAAAAGAACCCTTTACAGAAGTGCCATCTGCAACCGCCCATTCCACACCACCTTCATAAATGGCATTGTTAGGACATTCTGGTTCGCAGGCACCGCAGTTGATACATTCTTCAGTAATCTTAATAGCCATAAAAGTTTATTTAACGGGTTGAGACTTAGTTTTACCGGGTGTAAATGTGTATTCTTTTATCCCGGTGAACCTGAGATAAATTTTTCCTGTGCTTACTTCGTTAATTTGCACCCGAAAAATTTATGCCGGTTTACAGCAAATTTAAATATTGGGAATGAATTTACAATATCGTATTGATTTATTAGCCCGGCTGGGGCAATATATTTTGTCTACTGATGAGCAATGGATACAGGCTAAAGAAAGGGCCAGCCGGGAAAACGGGTGGTTTATTCCAGCATTTGTAGATCTGGCTATCTCTACTATTGCTACTAATTTTCTCCAAAAGGATATTTTGGAGAAATGGGTAGCCCCTTACAAATCTAAAATTGACAATCAAAACCCGATAGCTACCGGGTCGAAAAATACTGGCATTGTAATGGCCGGCAACATCCCTCTCGTTGGCTTTCACGACTTCCTTTGTGTCTTCATCAGCGGACATAAATCTGTAATCAAACCTTCTTCAAAGGACCAGGTGCTTATTAAGCATTTAGTAGAAAAATTACAGGACTATGACCCTGAGATAAAAAACCTCGTAACTTTTTCTGAAATGCTGAAAGGTTGCGATGCCTACATTGCCACGGGCAGCAATAATTCGTCCCGGTACTTTGATTATTACTTTGGAAAGTATCCCCATATCATCCGGCGCAACAGAACATCAGTAGCTGTGCTTAGGGGTGAAGAAGTGACAGCAGACCTTGAAAGACTGGCAGATGATGTTTACTTATATTTTGGGTTGGGCTGTCGCAATGTGACAAAAATTTATGTGCCTGCCGGTTATGATTTTATTCCCCTGCTGGAGGCTTTCAGAAAATATAATTACCAGGCCGACCATCATAAATACAAAAACAATTACGATTATAATCTTGCCCTCCACCTGCTGAACAAAAAATATTACATGACCAATGGCTCCATTTTGCTTATAGAAGATGCCGCTATTTTTTCGCCCATCAGCCAGTTGAATTATGAGTTTTACAATGGAAATGACGACCTGGCAGCCAGGTTACCAGCGGCACAGGACTTGCAATGTGTTGTTGGCAAAAGTTTTATACCATTTGGCGGGGCACAATGCCCTTCTATCAGCGAATATGCGGATGGAGTAGATACTTTAAAATTTCTTACTGATTTATAGATAAAGTGCAAAAATCAGTGAACTACGGTATTCCATTTCCCCGTAAATGGTAGTACTTTTAGCAATGAAAAAAAGTACGAAAGTTCTGGTAAACGATTTGTTAAACTAATTCAGTGGTAATCAATTAAACAATAAGCATCGTTACTTTGTAGAGCAAGTATGAAAACTAAATAATTATTATCAACTCCCGATAGCTATCGGGATTAAAATCTGACAAGAATATGAAATGGAAACAAATTTTACTGATTGTTGGAATCAGTGCCTTATCAGCTGTAACCAGTGTTTTTATTTATGGTAAAGTTACCGGCAACAAAAACAACAGTTTTACACAAACATCGAATGGCAACCTTCCTATAAACTATGCGGGATTTTTTGAGAACGGAGCCGGTGGCGGTGAGCCGGTTGATTTTACAAAAGCTGCCAACTCTGCTGTGCCTGCCGTTGTTCATATTAAAACAAAGATTGCCGCTAAAAAAGTAAACAACCAACTGCCCCGAAACCAGGGTAATAGTATGGAAGACCTTTTTGAACAATTTTTTAATAATGGATACGGGCAAAGAATGCAGCCAGAACAAAAAGCCTCAGGTAGTGGTGTTATCATAAGTGATGATGGCTATATTATTACCAATAGTCATGTAGTATCAGATGGCGGCCAGGGAGTAGCTGATGAAATTACCGTTTCGCTAAGCAATAAGAAAACGTATAAAGCCAAATTAATTGGCAGAGATGCGGGTAGTGATATTGCCGTACTGAAAATTGAGGGTACAGGGTTTCCTTTCTTGCTCTATGGCAATTCAGATAATGTGAAGCTTGGACAATGGGTATTGGCTATCGGCTATCCGCTATCATTAGAAACAACCGTTACCGCAGGTATTGTTAGTGCCAAAGGAAGAAATATTGGCATAAACAGACGGCAAAGCGAAACACCGATTGAATCTTTTATACAAACAGATGCAGCGGTAAACCAGGGTAACAGCGGCGGAGCTTTAATTACAACTGACGGGCAGTTGGTTGGTATCAACTCTGCAATCTATGCGCCAACCGGTACTTATGCAGGTTATTCTTTTGCGATACCTGTAAACCTGGTAAAGAAAATTGTAAACGACCTTATTAAATATGGTGATGTTAAAAAACCTTATCTCGGAGTGCAGGTGGCAGAAGATAAATATGATGCCGGCGATGGTGCACACATTGGTTCTGTTGCCAAAGATGGTGCAGCTGCTACTATCGGTTTACAAAAAGGTGATATCATCACTAAAGTAAATGATGCCCCGATTAACTCATGGACCGAATTACAGGCAACTGTTTCATCTTACAATACAGGTGAAAAAATAAATATCACTTATAAAAGAAACGGAAAAGAATATACCACTGCCGCCACATTAACTGCGAAAACCGGTACGTATGAACAATTAGCTTCAACAAGTATTGGCGATAAATTAGGTGCTGACTTAGAAACATTAGATGCCAAGAAAGCATTGACATATGAAGTGGAAGGTGGCGTAGTAGTAAAGAAAATAAAAGCTGGAGGTGCCTTTAGTAAAACAAAAATGGAATCTGGCTTTATCATTACCAGCGTAAACGATATGGATATTACCAGTATTGAGGAGCTGAACCAGGCAATAAAAAGCCTGAAAGGTGAAACTATATATCTCCAGGGAATTTACACAGATGCCAATGGAGTGTACCGGTATCCGCTTAATATGGAAGATATGCCATAATACAAATGTGATGATGAGCTGATATGCAAATGTGCAAATTAAAAGGCCGCTTCTTTTCGAAGCGGCCTTTTAATTTGTGATATAAATCTGTTGAAGTTTTTATTTTTCATACACTAGATATTCCCATCCCTGCATTTCAAAACTTTTTTCTGTTGTAAAATCATTGGCAGCTCCGGAAAATACATTTTTATATATCCCTGTAACTGTTGGATCAAGTATATCAAACCGCAAGCCTTTAGGTCCTGAAAGGTTTAATACTACCAGTACTTCTTTGCTACCATTCTTTCGCAGGTAAGCAAAAATATTTTGAGGATTGCTGGTTTTTATACGGAAGGTTTGTACACCCGGATCGCCTGCCCGAAGGGCCGGGTTGTTTGTTTTAAGGTTCAATAAGGTTTTATAAAAATCATGCAAGGCATTCGTCCCCGTCCATGCAATAGCGTCTTTTTCAAAAAATTCTATCCTTTTCTTGTTGGGTAATTCCTGGCCAGAATACAGCAGCGGCAAGCCATTCCATGTTGTACTAAAAACTGCTAATGCCTTTGCCATATTATCATACTTTTCATACTCTGTTCCATTCCAGCTATTCTCATCATGGTTAGTGGTGAACCAGGCCCGCATCGTACTATCACCCAGGTCGTCATACTTTTTTAATACAGTAAGTAAAGTATCCAATGCCTCATGTTTCTTGTAGAAATCTTCTGTCTTGTGCATCCATGTCCAGCTATAGCTGGCATCAAAAGCTTCGCCATATTCCGGTTTTTCCAACTCATCAAACTCTCCCAACCAGAATAACGGTTTTACTTCATCCAATTCCTTCCGGGCTTCTTTCCAGAAATCAAGCTCCACCCAAAAAGCAAGGTCGCAGCGAAATCCGTCAATATCACATTCCTTCACCCAAAACCGCATAGCATCCTTCATCGCTTTTCTTAAAGCAGAGTTTTTAAAATCCAGTTCAATAATATCATCCATGCCAGAGGCAATTTTGAAATCATTAGTTGTTGAATCTTTCAAAAAATAGTCAGGATGTTCTTTTGTCCATGTATGATCCCAGCCAGTATGATTGGCAACCCAATCAATAATTATTTTAAAACCCATTTCATGCGCCTGCTTCACTAAATTTTTAAAATCGTCCAATGTTCCAAACTCGGGATTGATAGATGTATAATCAGAGCAGGCATAATAACTGCCCAATGAACCTTTCATGTTCCTTTTTGCAATGGGTGTAATGGGCATAAACCACAGCGTTTTTACTCCCATTTCTTTTAGCCGTTGCAGATGCTGGGAAAAAGCATTGAATGTTCCTTGCTCCGTGTATTGACGAACATTCACTTCATAAATATTAGTATTGTGACACCAGTCCACAGGTTTGAATCGGTTTATCATGCCGCTTGTATTTTTTTTTGTTTTAGTTTCGTCTTCCTTCTTCGGCATCAGCTTGCAAGAGCCAAGCAATAATAAAAAAGAAAAAGCAAGCAATACGTATCGCATAGTTCGAACTTTGAAGGGAAGGTAAAAAAAAGTTTTGAGTTTTAAGTTTTGTGTTTGGAGTAATTATAGGTTTAACCCACATTACAAATAGCAGAAGACAACACTAAACCCGAAACTCAGAACTTACTAACTTCGTATCATGAAGAGTTTTGAAGTCCCGATTATTTACCGCAGTCCGCTGATTTCTGCCATTAAAAAGAAGCGGAAAGAGATGGACAAGATGAAGAAGGATTTCACTCCCACCCCACTGGACTTTGGCTCTTTACAAATTTACCTGGCCCGGCATTTTGGTTTTTGCTACGGAGTTGAAAATGCTATTGAAATTGCTTTCCGGACGGTAGAAGAAAATCCAGGCAAAAGAATTTTCCTGTTAAGTGAAATGATTCACAACCCGCAGGTAAATGCCGACCTGCAGGCACATGGCATTGTTTTTTTACAAGATCCTTATGGCAAACAACTGATTCCGTTTGAAGAAATAACCAGTGATGATATTGTATTGATTCCGGCCTTTGGTACTACGTTGGAAATAGAAGCGAAATTGAAACGCATCGGTATTCAAACAGAAAAATATAATACTACCTGTCCCTTTGTAGAAAAAGTATGGAACCGCAGCGAAGCAATTGCCAAAAAAGATTATACCATCGTCATTCATGGCAAACCAACACATGAAGAAACAAGGGCTACTTTTTCTCATGCAGCTTCCACTGCACCTTCTGTAGTTGTAAAAGACATGGCAGAAGCAAAAGAACTGGCGAAATATATAACCGGCGAAAAATCTGCTGATCAATTTTATACAGAATTTAATAATCAATACTCCGCTGGATTTGATGCCGCAAAAGATTTACAGCGAATTGGTGTGGTAAACCAGACCACCATGCTGGCAAGCGATACACAGGCCATTGCTGATTATCTGAAAGAAGTGATACTACAGGTATATCAACCAAAAAATACGGAAGAACGTTTTGCAGACACCAGGGATACACTTTGTTATGCAACCAATGATAACCAAACTGCAGTAAGCGGCCTGCTGATAACGGAAGCTGACCTGGCTATTGTAGTTGGCGGTTATAATTCCTCCAACACATCACACCTTGTCGAACTGTGCGAAGAAAAACTGCCCACTTATTTTATCAATAACGAAGAGAATATTTTATCGGCAAAAGAAATACTCCATCATAATTTCCATACAAAAGAAGAAATACTGACGGCTGATTTTCTTCCTGCAAAAGAACCGGTAAAAATTTTACTCACCAGTGGCGCATCCTGCCCGGATGCATTGGTGGAAGGGGTGATAAATAAATTGGTGAGTTTTTACCCCGCTAAAATAACAACCGGACAACTCATTGAAATGTTTGAGTAATTGAGGAACTATTATGTGTTGCCTGTTATTTTTTCTCTATCCCCTCGCCTGTACATCAATTCATAATATTCATGTGCCATCCGGTTACTGTCAAACTGGAAACGGACATCCTGCATTCCATTCTTCATAACCTGTCTCCAAGTGCTATAGTTGGAATAATACAGCGGCAAGATTTCATTTTCTAAAATCTCGTACAGTTTGTTCAAGTCATATTCATCCTGTTCATGAGTGGCCATATTTGCATAATCGGCTTTCGGCACCACAAATCCATTGTGACCATGATTAATAAATTCCGGTATCCATCCATCATCAGTAGAAAAATTTATCGCCCCATTCATGGCAGCAGTCATACCACTGGTACCCGATGCTTCTCTTGGCACTCTTGGATTATTCAACCAGCAATCAGCCGCCTGCTTTAATCTTTTCGATAAGCCCAGCTCATACCCGATCATAACTGCTACATTCTTATACTGCTTGCTTAAATGAACCAACTGATTGAATTCACTAATAGCAGGATGATCAACCGGGTATGGTTTTCCAGCCCATATTATTTGTACCGGATATTTGGTACTGCTTAATAGTTTTTCAAATCGCTTATGATCAGCAGTAATTAATCCGGCTCTTTTATAGCCTGCAAAACGTCTTGCCCAAACGATAGTAAATACATCAGGGTTAAATATTTTACCCGTTTGATCGGCTACTATTTCAAAAGCCCTTTTCTTTAAATATTTTTTGCGGTCGTCAATACCATAATCATCGCCTGCTTCAGCAAAACGATACAATTGTTTATCGGCCCAGTACCTCCAGTTTTGTGCATTTGTAATTGAAATAATCGGACAGATGCCTTCGTACTTGCCCCACATGGCTCTCGATACATGTCCATGTAACTGAGATACGCCGTTGGCAATATGTGCAAACCGCAATGCAGCCAGCGAATGATTGAACTGATCGCTGTCGTTTCGGTACAGTTTTTTCACTTCATCCACAGAAAGGCCGCAGAAATAACTCATCTTATGACAGAGGTAGATATCATGCTTTTCATTGCCGGCTTCTTCAGGTGTATGTGTAGTAAACACCAATCTCTTTTTAACCTCATCAATATTGTTCCTGAATTTATTGTAGAGATAAAAAGCAGCCGACAATCCATGTGCTTCATTCAGGTGATATAGTTCAGGATTAAATCCAAGTACATCCATCAGTTTGGCACCACCAACTCCCAATAAAATAAATTGGGCCACTTTAGTAGCCACATTCGCATCATACAAACGATGAGTGATGGTCTGCGACACATAATCATTCTCCGGCACATCCGTTGACAATAAAAAAAGCGGAGCCGTTTTAAAAGTTTCAGGATTGAGATAAAGCACTTTTATCCAAACAGGGTGTTCATGTATGTTTATTTGGAATTTAATACCGGTGTCTTCCAGAAAGCTGAATTGCTTTTCATTCCAGGCCACATCAAGCGTCTGGTCCTGGTGGCGTTCCTGATCGTAGTACCCATATTTCCATAAGATACCTATACCAACAAGGTTTTGTTTTAACTCATAAGCACTACGCAAATGAGAGCCGGCCAGAAAGCCAAGACCACCACTGTAAATTTTTAACGGCTGGTGAGTGGCAAACTCCATCGAGAAGTAAGCGATTTTTTTTGAATAACGTTCATCTACCGGGTACGGAACAGAATAAGGGGCAAAGCTCATAGTGTGATTTTTTTACACGAAGCCGCAAGATAATGGTTAGTTGATAAATGACCTAAGTGTGTGAAGGTCATTTTGACACCCAAAATTTGCAGAATGAATGGAAACGTTTGCAGCAATCGCTAACCGAATAAATTATTACTTTTTAACCGGCATCTTAGAATTAACAACAGGCTTCACATATTTTTTCCGGGCAAAACTTCCGTTAAAGGCGCAGTTCAATCCCCGGCGGGAACCACAGCCTTCCTCTTCTTGTAGCGTAACAGAAGCAGCACTAAAAATAAACTTTAGCACACAGGGGTCACCATCTTCACGGTACTCAGCAGTAGTTGATGATTTAAACATGGCTTCCCCCTTCAACTCACCTGTACATACTCCATTATTTTTTTCAAAGTGAATAAAGAAAGTAATGCGGTCATTCTTTCTGCCATCTCTAACAGAAACCAGGTTCATTTTTCCACTGGCGTAATCAGCAGATAATTTATGCTTTCTTGGCAATGTATCAATAGGGTTGATCAGTTCAGTTACTTTATCAGTTAACGCATCTGTCATAATAAGTATAAAATTTTTTGCATCAGCATTCAGTACATATACATCTTTCCCTTCGCTTAGTGAGCCATCCGTATTTTTCAGCATCACCGTTTTAGTGATGGTATATTTTTTATCCAACACCACCGATTGCAGGGTAGCCTTGTTATTATCTAACCGCAATGCCGCTATAGCCGCAATGAATTGTTGTTTTTTATCAAAGCTGAGAATAAAAACAGCTTTCTTATCATTGGTAACCGTTTTTACAAAAATGTAAGTTTCTGCTTTTGGTACTTCTGCTTTTCCCAGGGCATAAATTTTTGGCTTTACTCCTTTCCCATACACTTTGCCCAATATAGAATCCGGGACAAACTGGGTAAAAATTTTATAGCTGATAAGCAGGGAGTCTTTTTCCTTTCGCAGCAAAACAGTATCTGAAACCTGGTAAGAAAGGTTTACCGGCTGAAAAAAATCAATAAAATCTGATACTTCTACAGGCACTTCTCCTGAAAGAGAGGGCTTCTTTTTTTGCTTACAGCCGGCAAAAATGGCAATCGCAATAAAAAAGATAAAAAAATTTTTGAAAAAAAACATAGCTGGTGATTGGTGTACCGAAAGTAAGCGATTCCCGGCTTCCTGTCGATAGTAAGTTTTGTCATTTAAATTTAATTTTTTAGATTTGTCTAAAATTATTTTTAGCCATGTTGAATTATTCAACCAGTGAAGAGAATTATATCAAAGCCATCTTTCACCTGCAGCGGCAGGATGGAACTGTGACCACCAATGAACTGGCCAATGAATTAAAAACCAAGCCAGCCTCCGTTACCGATATGATGAAGAAGCTGAAAGTAAAAAAACTGCTGCACTACCAACCCTACCAGGGCTTCCGGCTGAGCAGCGAAGGCAGTAAGGTGGCGTTGGGTATTATTCGTCGCCACCGGCTCTGGGAATTTTTTCTGGCCGAAAAATTAAAATTCAGTTGGGATGAAGTGCATGAAGTAGCCGAACACCTGGAGCATGTGAGTAACAAAAAGCTGATTGACAAATTAGATGAGTTTCTTGGCTTTCCGAGAGTGGACCCGCATGGCGACCCGATACCGGATGCCAATGGTAGAATAGAGATCAGCAAAAAGATTTGCCTTACAGAACTGCCATTTAATACACCAGCCACTGTTAGCAGTGTTAGTGATCAGTCAAGTGAAATACTGGAACTGCTGGAACATAAAAAAATAACTATAGGTGTGAAATTAGAAGTAAAAAAGAAATTTGATTTCGACCACTCAATGGAAGTACGCATCGGTCGTCAACCAGCATTTACCATCAGCGAACAATTAGCTAAAAACATTTTTGTAACCGCATCCCCAACCCTTCTCCCTAACGGTGAGGGGAAAAGGAATAAATAATTTTATTTCTTTATGGCGCATGATAAACATAATTATGAATCATTAAGCGAAGTACATCAGAGTGTGGACACCACCAGTCTGAAAAGAACCGGCTGGAGAAAAATATTGGCATTCTTTGGGCCTGCCTACTTAGTAAGTGTGGGCTACATGGATCCGGGCAACTGGGCAACTGATCTTGCAGGTGGCAGCCAGTTTGGTTATCAACTCATCTGGGTATTATTAATGAGTAACATGATGGCTTTGTTGTTGCAAAGTTTATCTGCAAGGCTCGGCATTGTAAGGGGAAGGGATTTGGCACAAGCAAACAGGGAGACTTATCCAAAATATATTAACTACGCCTTGTATGGATTAGCAGAAATAGCCATTGCTGCGACTGATCTTGCCGAAATTCTTGGTATGGCTATCGGTATTCAATTATTAACCGGACTTCCGCTTATCTGGGGAGTAAGCATCACAGTGCTTGACACATTTTTATTCTTATTGCTACAACGGCTGGGTATGCGGAAGATGGAGGCTTTTATTATTGCACTGGTGGCTGTAATAGGTTTATCTTTTTTAATAGAAATTATTCTGGCCAAGCCCGACCTCGGCGAAGTGGTAAAAGGTTTTGTACCAAGCATTCCTAATGACACCGCATTATATATTGCTATTGGTATTATTGGTGCCACAGTAATGCCTCACAATTTATATCTGCATTCTGCATTAGTACAAACAAGAAAAATAAAACGGGATGATGCTGGAATAAAGAGAGCGTTAAAACTGAATTTTATTGACAGTGCTATTGCCCTTAACCTTGCTTTCTTCGTCAACGCCGCCATATTGGTGTTAGCGGCTACTGTATTTTTCAAAACAGGAAGAACAGATGTGGCGGAGATAAAACAGGCCCATGAATTATTAGAACCGATGCTCGGTAGCGGTCTTGCCCCAATTCTTTTTGCGGTTGCATTAATTGCCTCCGGGCAAAGCTCCACCATTACCGGCACATTGGCCGGGCAAATAGTAATGGAAGGTTATCTAAAACTCCGCATTGCACCGTGGATACGGCGATTGATGACAAGATTAATTGCCATCATTCCTGCCGTAATTGTAATCTTAATTAATGGGGAGGACAATATTGACAGCCTGCTGATATTAAGCCAGGTAATACTCAGTTTGCAATTGGGCTTTGCCATCATCCCATTGATACATTTTACCAGCGATAAAAAAACAATGGGAAAGTTTGTCATCAAACCCTTTGTAATTTTCCTGGCATCATTAATTGCTGCTGTTCTTGTTTATCTGAACATCAGTATGGTAGTAGGGCAGTCTGCTTCTTTTTTTGCATCTTCTGGCAATACTATCTGGAAAGCCGTTATCATACTCTCTGGAATATTTTATGTTATGCTGTTGCTCATTACAATTTTTTATCCGCTCTTTTACAAAAAAGTAATTGCCATCCCATTGCAAGTTCATCCTGAAGCCACGCAACTGGAACAAATAGCTGTACCGGTTTATCAAAAAATAGCTGTGGCCCTGGATTTTAGTAATAATGATTTGAAACTTATCACTCATGCAATTGGCCAGGGAAACAAGAATACTTCATACATATTAATTCATGTTGTGGAAAGTGCTGCTTCAAGATTAATGGAAAGAGATACTGATGATTTAGAAACAAGAAAAGACCAGGAAAGGCTAAACACATATATGCAGCAACTAAAAGAAAAAGGTTTTACATCAGTTGGGCTACTTGGCTTCAATGACCGGGCAAAAGAAATTATCAGGCTTGTAAAAGAAAGTGATGCCGGTATGCTTGTTATTGGTGCACATGGTCATAGCGGCGTTAAAGATTTGCTTTACGGACAAACAATTGATTCAGTAAGACATGGATTGAAGATTCCGGTGCTGGTAGTAAATGTTTGATTGAAAGTGCTTGAAACCTGAACTAAGTCATCGTCTGTACATGCCCTTTCAACAGATGTTTAAACCGGCTGAATGTTTCTGGTTTGATATTAAGATAAGAAGCTAATAATTTCTGCGGCACCCGTTGCATCAGTTCGGGATTCCTGGTGACAAAATTCAGGAACCGTTCTCTTGGAGTCATTTTTAGCAATTGTGTTTGCCAGCGGTCTTTCAACATCATAGTATGAGTAATTACCAGTCGGCCAAGATGTTCCATTTTCTTTGATTTATCAAATACCGATTCAAGGTCTTCATAAGAAATACTTACTACCGTGCTGGGTTCAATAGTTACAATAGAATATTCGGAAGGGCTACGCATATGAAATGACTCCTGAGAATGAATGATATGACCTTCCGTTGAAATCTGTGTATTGATTTCATGTTTCCCCTTTTGATAATACTTGCGGATAAGTCCCTTGATAATAAAATTGAAATAGTTTTCTACATCACCGGCTTTTGTAAGCAGTTCATTTTTCGCAAATTTTCTAATCTTTATAACTGGCATCAGGTACTCATTAAACTCGTTATCAGCGAACTGAACAAATTTGCCCAGATAATTCTTAAATGGCCCGACGTTATCCATGCTGTCAGTTTGTTTAAAAAAGGTACGACTATATTGATTCAAATCAAGCCTAATATGGGAATTTATTTTTAAGTAAACAGTCTTCCCCCGGCCCCAGGGCAGACGCATTAAAATTTAAGGCAAAGAATAGCACACAGCCTGCCCCCGGCCCCCCTTCCTGTAACTGGCACTGTATAATCCCTTAGTTTTGCAGTCCATTGCATATTAAACATTAAAAATAAGAGCATTATGGCAAAAAAGATTGATGTTGCAAACCCCGTGGTAGAACTGGATGGTGACGAAATGACCCGGATTATCTGGAAATTTATCAAAGACAAGCTTATTCTCCCCTACCTCAATTTAGACATCAAATACTTCGACCTTGGTATTGAATACCGTGACCAGACCAACGACCAGGTTACTATTGATGCTGCCAATGCCATCAGGCAATTTGGAGTGGGTATCAAATGCGCCACCATTACTCCCGATGAAGACAGAGTAAAAGAATTTAATCTGAAGCAAATGTGGAAGAGTCCCAATGGTACTATCCGCAATATATTAGACGGCACTGTTTTCCGTGAGCCAATCGTTATCAGTAATGTACCAAGATTGGTTACTAACTGGACTGCCCCGATTATCGTAGGCCGCCATGCTTTTGGCGATCAGTACCGGGCAACTGATACGTTGATAAAAGGAAAAGGAAAACTTACCATGACCTTTACTCCCGAAGGTGGTGGCGAACCACAAACATTTGAAGTCTATAATTTTAAAGGGGATGGTGTGGCGATGAGTATGTACAATACCGATGAAAGTATTATGGGTTTTGCAAGAAGCTGTTTCAATATGGCCCTCAGCAAAAAATGGCCGTTATATCTTTCTACTAAAAACACTATCCTGAAAAAATATGATGGCCGCTTTAAAGACATCTTTGAAGATATTTATCAAAATGAATTTAAAGTAAAGTATGAAGCAGCTGGTATTACTTACGAACACCGACTGATTGATGATATGGTAGCCAGTGCATTAAAATGGAATGGCAATTTCGTATGGGCTTGCAAAAACTATGATGGCGATGTGCAGAGTGATACTGTAGCACAAGGTTTCGGTTCTTTGGGTTTGATGACTTCTGTATTAATTACACCTGATGGAAAAACTATGGAAGCTGAAGCAGCACACGGAACAGTAACAAGGCACTACCGTGACCATCAGGCAGGTAAGCCAACATCTACCAATCCCATCGCCAGCATTTTTGCATGGACAAGAGGCTTGGCCTTCCGTGGAAAATTAGATGGTAACCAACCGCTAATTGATTTTTGTTTGGCATTAGAAGCTGTTTGTATAGAAACGGTGGAAGAAGGTAAGATGACAAAAGACCTTGCTGTTTGTATACATGGAAATAAGGTGAAGCATGGTGAACATTATTTATATACAGAAGAATTTTTGGAAGCAATAAATGAAAATTTGAAAAAAAAATTGAACTAATAGTTGTGGCTTCTTAATAGAGGCTTGAAAACCAATTGCTTAATATTTGAATCCCATTTGCGAAAGCAGGTGGGATTTTGCTTTATTAAACATAAAAAACAAGTACCTTGTAGTAGGTTTCTAAATAGAAAACCGACAAGCAATTCATTAATTTTATTTTCTACAATGACCGCTTTATATCTACACTTTACCCGCAAAGTATTTATAGCAACATCATTGATATCATTATTACTGTTAACTTCCTTTATAACAAAAGCCCAGCCTTTAAATTTTTCAACATCTTCCTGCCCAACAACCGGCAGTATGACAGTTACTGTAACTGCACCGGGTGCAGGTGCGCCATATTCCTATATATTCGATGGCTGTGGTACAATCCTGAGCCAAAGTGGCCAACCTGCTACTTATACCTTTACCGGCATACCTTCAATTGGATGTTTTACAAGAGTTACTGTTACAGATAATGCAGGCAACAGCATATTTCGATTTGTTGGAATGGGCAATATTCTCTTTCCGGGTGTGGCAAGAGTTTATACATATCCATGTGGACCGGGTAATTATGTGGTGATACCTATTGGAGGAATTTTCACTAATAATGCCCTTTATACATTATATGCCCAGGATGGTATTACCGTACTTGTTCCGCCACAAAGCAGTAACGTATTTCCCAATGTAACAGGTACTGCCGGTGATAATTTTGTAGTTGGTATTAGGAATATCTGTGGTGGTGAATCTTTTGCACCAGTTACACTTGCGACAAGCACACAAATTAATGGTATGGTTAATTGTGTATGTACAACGGGAATTCCAATGGAATGTACAGCCTCTGCCTCAGCTGATGTAATATCTGGAGCCACTTACACATGGATAAGTCCTAACGGTACAATTTATAATGGACCATCTGCCGGCTCGAATGCTACACCTGATGTAAATGGGGTTTGGCAATTAAGTACAACAATAACCACGGGAGCTTGTACCAAGACATTAACTAATGCATTTGTTCTATCTAATTGTCTTACGCATTTACCGGTAAAGTATAATTATGTCCGTGCAAGCAGCAGTAATTGCAAAGCAAAAGTTGAGTGGAGTACAGCACAGGAAGATAATATTGACAGGTATGAGATTGAAACAAGCACAAACGGGAATACGAACTGGAGTAAAGTTAGTACTACAAAAGCAGCAGGTTCCAGCAATACAGAACGGCAGTACAGTACCGGGATTCCTTATGATGATGCCCCTGTATTATTTATACGCATAAAACAAATAGATATAGATGGTCGCTTTACTTATTCGACTATTGTAAAGGTGGATATGAGTTGTGATGAAAAAGCAGATAAGATTTCAGCCAATCCAAACCCTGTAAACCAAAACAGTACTATAACTGTAAAAATAGAAAGCAGTTCAGCACGGGGTAAATCTTATATAGTTTTTACAGATGTTACCGGAAGACAATATTTCAATAAGACTGTTACAATTAACAAATCACTTAATCGTTATGATTTTTCGGTAATTGATTTTCCAAAAGGAATTTATTTCGCCAAAATTGTAAGCGATGACGGAAGCTGGCAGAGCAATACGGTAAAGATTATTATTCAATAATCTTTGCTAAAAGAAACTCCTTATACCTGCATCGTCCATTCTGCTAAATCAAAGAAAAAAGACGAAAGCATTACCTTTGTCTTTCCAACTCATCAAATCTTTGACGGGTAAATTAAATTTTATATAATATGAAGCAGTTGTTTGTTGCCTTACTCAGTTTTGCATTTCTATCTGCCAATGCCCAAACAGCAGATGAAGTGATACAGAAATATACTGCTGCAATGGGCGACCTGGAAGCTTTTAATAAAGTTACCACCGCTAAAATAACCGGCACCCTTAGCTCACAAGGCAGAGATTTACCCCTTACCACACAAATCATTAATGGTAAAGCCATGAGATCAGATCTCAAAGTAGACGAGCAAATGGTTAACAGCATTTATGACAATGGCAAGGGCTGGAAAATAAACCCTTTTGCCAATGCCCCAACCGCAACAGAAGTAACCGGGTCTGAACTGGGGACTTTTAAAGCACAGGCCAGCCTTGCTAATAACCTGATGGATTACAAAAACCGTGGCCATAATATAGAACTGACAGGCGAGGAAGAAGTGGAAGGTGTTAAAGCAACCAAAATAAAACTAACCAGCAAAGAGGATGGAAAGATTACCACCTATTTCATCAGCACCGCCAGTAACTTATTGGTAAAGTCTATTGCAAAAAGGAATGTAGCTGGCAACGACTATGATGCTGAAACATTCTATACCGATATAAAAGAAATAAATGGGCTAAAATTCTGTATGCACTTTACTACCAAAATAGAAGGGCAGGTTTTCCAGGATGTGAAGTATGAAAAAATAGAACTAAATGTTCCGGTTGATGACAAGATATTTAAAATGCCGAAATAATAAATGCCAACTTACACTCTTCGAAGAAGTTAATTTTAAAATGTGAAATCCACAGCCCCAGAGGGGTAAAATGTTAGTAGAAACATGTTGTTTGCAATGTGTTTGAGCCCCATCAGAACGAAATATTTTACATATCGCCACGACGGGGCTTTGGGAATCTTATATGATTTTTTTCTACTAATATATCGCCTCTACGAGGCTAAGAAAACAACTCCACCAAAAGGTTACTTGAATATTGCTCATTACCAACTCAGCTTAATCGCCATGCCCGGGAATTGCTGCTATTAAATCCAACCGCCCGGTCTGGCGAACCCATCCAAAGCAATCTGTTCCGTTTGTAACAACTAGATAATGAACTGGTACACTGATATTGTAACGAAGAATTTGTTCCAGTACTTTATCATCCAGTTTTATAGTGGCCGCCTTACACTCCACCATCATCCAGGGTTGATGATCGTTGTCATATACTAAAATATCAAACCGCTTTTTTAACTCACCCAATTTTATCTCTTTCTCGATTGCGATGAGGGATGAGGGATAATTTTTAATTTGTAAAAGATATTGTAGAAAATTCTGCCGTACCCATTCCTCCGGTGTCAGTACGATCCATCTTTTCCGAAGTGAATCAAAAATATATTCCTTTCCCTCTTCTGTTTTAATACGAAAAGCCGGCTCAGGGTAGTTTATATTCACCATCATGCTTCAAAAGTACTACTACGCCTTTATCCTGCATAAGAATAATGTTACCTTACATGCAGGCTTCGAAGTACACAGTAATTGATTAAATTTGTCAACATGAAGACAAAAGAAGAGATAGTACAGAACTGGCTGCCCCGCTACACAGGAGCCACATTGGAAAGTTTTGGTGAGTATATCCTGCTTACTAATTTCAGCAACTATGTAAAAATGTTTGCTGAATGGAACAAGGTAGAAGTGATTGGTGAAGGAAGACCTATGCAATGTGCCACGGCTGATAATATCAGTATCATCAATTTTGGAATGGGCAGCCCCACCGCAGCTACGGTGATGGACTTGCTTTCTGCCATCCACCCAAAAGCTGCTTTGTTTCTCGGAAAATGCGGCGGTTTAAAAAAACGTAATAAAATTGGCGACCTGATACTTCCCATTGCAGCCATCAAAGGGGAAGGAACTTCAAACGATTATTTCCCTGCCGAAGTACCGGCATTGCCGGCATTTGCCTTGCAAAAAGCAGTGTCTACCACCATCCGTGACTATGCGGTTGATTATTGGACAGGTACGGTGTACACCACTAACCGCCGGGTGTGGGAACATGATGAACCATTTAAAGAATACCTGCAGAAAATAAGGGCCTATGCTATTGATATGGAAACAGCCACCATCTTTACCGTTGGCTTTTACAATAAAATTCCAACGGGTGCATTATTGTTAGTAAGCGACCAACCCATGATACCTGATGGAGTGAAAACGGAAGAAAGCGACAAAAACGTAACGGCGCAATTTGTAGAGAACCATCTTAAAATTGGTATTGATTCATTAAAGCAATTAATGAATGATGGTATGACGGTAAGACATTTGAAATTTTAAATTTTTTTGATGAAAAAAATCATTTTTTTATCTG
Source organism: Chitinophagaceae bacterium (assembly GCA_046598205.1). Lineage (GTDB taxonomy): Bacteria > Bacteroidota > Bacteroidia > Chitinophagales > Chitinophagaceae > JJ008. The sequence goes on along the minus strand of JBKJIX010000051.1, from coordinate 1,223 downwards.
CCTTAACTACTCTGCTTCTTTCTAACACCGATTGCAGTGTAAAGAAAGCAAGTACCGTGAAGTATAAAGGCAAATTAGAGATTGCTGCCATTTGTATGAATTATACTATCAGCATAAAAGAGGGCACTATGAATGCTGCTGATATTGTTGCTAACTGGACTGACGAAACCACTACTAAATCATACACCAACGTTTTTAAATTAGGCAACCTCTGTGATTTTCCTGCCTCTATTAAACAGGGTGATGAATTTTATTTTACGATTGATACAACAAAAGGTAAAGATTGTGCTGTGTGTATGGCTTATTATCCCACACCACCTAAGGCTCTTTCGATTAAAGTAGTTCAATAATTTCAATCAATTTATTTTCTATGGCCGGCACATTCTCACAGGTTTATATGCAATATGTTTTTGCTGTAAAAGGCAGGGAAAATCTGATTAAAAAGACTTTTGAGGAAGAGCTTTATAAGTATATCGCAGGCATTGTTAATGGTAAAGACCAGAAGTCGCTTGCCGTTAACGGGATGCCGGATCATATTCATGTATTAGTAGGGTTGCGACCTTCTATGAGAATCTCAGATCTGATACGGGATATAAAAAACAACTCCAGCAATTTCATCAATGATAAAGGATGGTTAAAGCAAAAATTTTCCTGGCAGGAGGGTTATGGAGTATTTTCTTATGCAGAATCGAATTATGGAAAAGTAATTGATTATATCAAAGACCAAAAGAGGCATCATGAAAAAAGAACATTCCGGCAGGAATATCTCCTACTATTAAAGAGATTTAATATTCCGTTCGAAGAGAAATATTTGTTTGAATTTTATGATTAGGTTTAATATCACCCCTTCGGGGTTTTGTTCCGAACTGCCTAATAATTACTATAGTAATAACAACCCTTCGGGTTTAATAATATGAACCGAATTGGCTTTGCCTGAAATCACAAAGGATAAGCCTATGTAAAAGAAGCGACAACTCTTAAAAATCCCGAAGAGCCTGTCCCGATTTTTCGGGAGATGAAATTAATATAGAATTATAGCAATGGCAATCCTTTGGGTTTAATAAAATCAACTGAATTGGCTTTGCCTGAAATCACAAAGGATAAGTCTATGTAAAAGAAGCGACAACTCTTAAAAATCCCGAAGAGCCTGTCCCGATTTTTCGGGAGATGAAATTAATATAGGACAAAAACAGGCAATAAATGCCAAACCCCGAAGGGGTGAT
>JBKJIX010000163.1:0-10922 GCA_046598205.1 Chitinophagaceae bacterium | reverse complement strand
TGGTAAATGCTAGCCGTGCTATTATTTATGCTTCGGGGAGAGAAGATTTTGCTGAAAAGGCAAGAATTATTGCGAAGGAGTATCAGGAGGAAATGGAGCAATATCTGGAATAATTCTTTTCTTCTTCTTTTTGATTCCAATGAGGACATCAAAATGACAAACGGCAAAACTAAAATAGGTTTAATGTAAAAGCATTTTACAATAACTTATTATTTTAATACTGCTTTTTGCTTTTTCATCCGTATAGCCAGAATGGTCCCCGTCAACGTAAACGGAATTATCAGCAAGTAATTAAGAATATCTGTATTGGTGAATTTAAATTCAGAAATATAAGCTAACAATAAAATTAAAAAAACTGCTGTAATGCTTCCATGAATCAAATCATTTTTTGTAGAAATTTTCCCCGTAACATATCCACCCAGTAAGCAACATACAAACATTGTTATAATCGCAGCAATATCAATCCCACCTGAAAATTTTCCGAAATCACTTTCTTCACCATGTCCTTTTGCTTTGCTTGCAATAAATAGTAACAGAATCAGCCCTGCCAGCATAAAAAGTGCAGAAGAAGTAAGAACGCCAGCTACAACTGAGAAAATATTCCTGCCGATTTGTTTATTTGAAGTATGCATAAACCAAATATCATCTTTTTTTATTTATCCATTACCTTTGCGCCAACAAAAAAAGATTGCTTTATGGCGGCCCGTACAGACAACTTTATAAGTCCTGATTATTTTAATGTAGATGAATTATTAACGGAAGAGCATAAGCTTATCCGGGAATCAGTCCGCAGTTATGTGAAGAAAGAAATTTCTCCAATTATTGAAGACTATGCACAGAAGGCAGAGTTTCCGCAACAGATAGTTAAGCAACTTGGAGATCTGGGGTGTTTCGGCCCAACTGTTCCAGTAGAATACGGCGGTGGCGGTCTTGACTATATTTCTTACGGGTTAATGATGCAGGAATTAGAAAGAGGCGATAGTGGTGTTCGTTCTACAGCTTCGGTACAGGGGTCATTAGTGATGTTTCCAATTTATCAATATGGAAGTGAAGAACAACGTAAAAAATATTTACCCAAACTGGCAAGCGGTGAGTGGCTTGGATGTTTTGGTTTAACGGAACCCAATCATGGCAGCGACCCTTCCAGTATGCTTACAAATTTTAAAGATGCAGGTGATCATGTAATACTTAATGGTGCAAAAATGTGGATCAGTAATGCACCATTTTCGCAAGTGGCGGTTGTTTGGGCAAAGAATGAAGCTGGCGAAATACAAGGATTGATTGTAGAAAGAGGAATGGAAGGTTTCAGTACACCAACTACACATGGCAAATGGAGTTTAAGGGCATCAGCCACCGGCGAACTGGTTTTTGATAATGTAAAAGTGCCGAAAGAAAATATTTTTCCTACTGTAAAAGGATTGAAAGGCCCATTAGGTTGTTTAACAAAAGCCAGATACGGCATTGCCTGGGGTGCAATCGGAGCAGCGATGGATTGTTATGATACAGCACTTCGATACTCACAAGAGAGAGAGCAGTTCGGAAGACCCATCGGCGGTTTTCAATTGCAACAAAAGAAACTGGCGGAAATGGTAACAGAAATTACCAAAGCACAATTATTAAACTGGCGGTTGGGTGTATTAATGAATGAAGATAAAGTAACACCACAACAAGTGAGCATGGCCAAACGTAATGCCTGCGAAGTGGCAACGAATATTTGCCGTGATGCAAGACAGATGCTCGGCGGCATGGGCATCACTGGTGAGTATCCGGTAATGCGCCACATGATGAACCTGGAAAGTGTGATTACCTATGAAGGCACTCATGATATTCACTTGCTGATAACGGGAATGGATGTGACAGGGTTTAATGCGTTTAAGTAACCCCCTGTCCCCCTAAAGGGGAGACTTAGGTCTAAGAGTCGTTCTTTTTTTTAAGTTCTTTTTAGAAATTTGTTGAATGATTGTGTAACGAACAGTAGTAACACAGATGAACTTCGTTGCGTCGCACTATTCATCGTTCTGTTCATTGGGCAACTTTTAAATAATAAATCTTACATAAAGTAAATTTTCCAATCCTCCCTTTTAGGGGCATAAGAAAACTTACACTTTAAAACTAAAAACTGGGGTTTGAAAATTTTTCTCATTGGCTTTATGGGTTCCGGCAAATCACACTGGGGCCGTTTACTGAGTGAAAAACTCGGTATTCGTTTTTTTGATTTGGATGAACAGGTAACGGAGCATGCAGGTAAATCAATACCGGAAATATTTGAAACAGAAGGAGAGGAGCAATTTCGGATGATGGAGAAAGAGGTGCTTCATATCATTACAGAAAGCCATGAAAGTTTTGTAATGGCCTGTGGCGGTGGCTCACCCTGCTATTTCAATAATATTGAATACATGAACCAATCCGGAACTACCGTTTGGATTAATACACCGCTGGATACATTATTTGAACGGTTGGTAAAGGAAAAAAAAGAAAGACCATTGATAAAAGAATTATCCGATGAACAATTGCAACATTTTATAAGTAAAAAATTTGCCAGCCGTAAAATTTATTATGAACAGGCTGATGTTACTGTGGAGGATGAGCTGGTACAATTGGAGCATTTGATCGAAAAAATATTTCATGCATAAAAATTACCTGGTTGCCGCTGCCATCTTTGGCGGACTCGCTGTTGCGTTAGGTGCTTTTGGTGCACACGGCTTGGAAAACATAACCAGTGATGAGAAAGTATTGCATGGTTTTCAAACTGGCGTGCAGTATCAAATGTATCATGCCCTTGCATTACTGTCTGTTGCTATATTATTTGATAAACTTCCTGCCAAATGGATGAAATGGGCGGGCATTTGTTTTATAGCAGGTATCATTCTTTTTTCCGGCTCCCTTTACCTTCTTACCTTCTTTAAACTACAGGAGAGTACTGGGGTGAAATTTGTTGGACCTGTAATGCCTTTGGGCGGACTATTGTTTATTGCCGGTTGGCTATGCATTCTGGTTGCCGCAGTAAAAAACCCTACATAATCTACCCTAATTAGTTGGGGACGTATTGAATTAATATACGGGTTTTAAAAAATTAGCTCAGCCAATATGGTAACAGAATCTTTTGCCAGTATTGAGATGGAACCCCTATCCAGGGCATACCACTTTCAGATAATATTTTGACTGTAAACTATTTATCTTTGCAGCCATGGCTACCAAGGGGAAAAAGAAATCGAAGAACAGTCCTGAGAAAAAACCTGCCAAATCCGACGTAAAAGCCTTTAAGTCTGAAAAGGAGGAAAAAATTGACTGGAAAGCTCTTGCCCGTGATGAACGGACATGGAAGATTGTTGGCGCAATATTTCTCCTGATAGCTATTTTCCTTTTTATCTCGTTTGTTTCTTACCTGTTTACCTGGAAGGAAGATCAGGCAGTTGCCCAACAAGGATTTTCTGCCTTGTTAGATAACGATAAACCAGTTGCAAACCTGCTAGGACGTTTCGGCGCTGTTATGTCCCATTTCTTTATTTTCAAAGCATTTGGTATTGCATCATTCCTTATTTGTACTTTCTTTTTTGTAGTCGGGGTAAATCTTCTATTCCGCCGCAAAGTTTTTTCTATCTGGAAAAACCTGAAGTATGTAACGGTGGGCTTATTGGTGCTGTCCGTTTTACTGTCATTCGTTTTTACCAAAAGCAATTTTGCCTTTGGAGGTGGAGTGGGTGATATGATAAACAGGAAACTAATTGGTGCCCTTGGCACTATTGGTACAGGTGCAGTTTTACTATTGCTGGCACTGGGTTATTTTATCTGGCAATTTAATCCGCCTTTTAATTTCCCTAATAAAAAACAGCAAACTGATGAACAACAAAGCGAAAATGACGAAGAAGCAGAACTAATACCGGTAACCCGTGGTAAAACTATTAATGATATTTATAATAAAGATGAAGCAACACAACTGGCTAACTCAACTAAGCCCGATACCGGCCTTATTATCAATTTTCCTGATGAGAAGCCGTTACATGATTTTAAAGTAATAGAAAAGGAGGAGCCAATAGAAGAGCAGCAACCAACTTTTGAAAAAGAAATTGTAAACGATATACTTCATCAGCATCACCCGATAACTATCGGTTTTGATTTGTCCGAAGAACCAATAGCAGAAATAATTCCGCCGGTAAAAGAAAAGCCAGCACCCAGAAAAAAGGAAGAGCCGATTGAACTGGAAATAAAAGCGGTACCTGATAAAGTTATTGATGAAGAAGATGCAGCAGCCGTGGTAGAAAATCTACCTCCGTATGAGCCTACACTCGATCTGCGGGATTATAAATACCCGACATTGGGACTGCTGGAAACCCACGGCAGCGAAAAAATAATACAGGATGCAAATGAACTGGAGAATAATAAGAACCAGATCATCGCAACACTGCGAAATTATTCTATCGAAATACAAAAAATAAGTGCAACCGTAGGGCCAACGGTTACCTTATATGAAATTGTTCCTGCACCCGGTGTTCGTATTTCAAAAATTAAAAACCTGGAAGATGATATTGCCCTTAGCCTTGCGGCATTGGGCATCCGTATAATTGCACCTATTCCCGGCAAAGGAACAATTGGTATTGAAGTGCCGAATGTGAGGAAAACGGTAGTGAGTATGAAAACATTGCTGGCTTCTGAAAAATTTCAGCATAACAATCATAGCTTGCCAATTGCTATCGGGAAAAAAATTGATAATGAAAATTTCATTGTTGATTTAACCACGATGCCGCACTTGTTAATGGCCGGTGCAACGGGCCAGGGTAAATCAGTAGGGTTAAATGCTATCCTTGTTTCATTGCTGTATAAAAAGCATCCATCACAATTAAAATTAGTGTTGATTGACCCAAAGAAAGTAGAGTTGAGTGTGTACAGGCATATTGAAAAGCATTTCCTCGCCAAACTTCCCGGAGAAGAAGATGCTATCATCACCGATACAAAAAAAGTGGTGCATACCCTCAATGCCCTTTGCATTGAAATGGATAACCGCTATGATTTATTGAAAGAGGCTGGTGCAAGAAATATAAAAGAGTACAATGAGAAATTTATAAAACGAAAACTGAACCCTCAGAAAGGCCATCAATACCTTCCTTTCATTGTATTAGTTATTGATGAGTTTGCAGATCTTATTATGACCGCTGGCAAGGAAATTGAAATGCCGATTGCCCGGCTGGCACAGTTGGCAAGGGCTGTGGGTATCCACCTTATTATTGCTACACAACGTCCTTCAGTAAACATCATCACCGGTACTATTAAAGCGAACTTTCCTTCAAGAATTGCCTTTAAAGTTTCATCTAAAATTGATTCCAGAACTATACTTGACATTGGCGGTGCTGAGCAATTGATTGGTAAAGGTGATATGCTGATTTCGCATCATGGGGAACTGACCCGTCTGCAATGTGCTTTTGTTGACACACCGGAGGTGGAACAAATTGTAGAATTTATCGGCGATCAGCGGGGCTATCCACAAGCGTTCCTGCTACCAGAATATATTGATGAAAAAGAACTGGAAGGAAAAGACTTCGATATGAGTGACAGGGATTCTTTGTTTGAAGACGCAGCCCGGCTGATTGTACAAAACCAGATTGGCTCCACTTCATTATTACAACGAAGAATGAAGTTGGGATATAACCGGGCAGGCCGGTTGATGGACCAATTAGAAGCAGCCGGAGTAGTGGGACCCAACCAGGGCAGCAAAGCAAGGGACGTATTAATAAAAACCGAAATGGATTTGAATCAGCATTTGGATATGCTGGGCTAGGTCCACTTTCGCAAAGCTACAGCGGATAAATGCGTTAGTGGCTTGTTAAGAAAAGCATTGAATTGCAACCCGGTACGGTCATTGCCTGTCCTGTATCGTATTAAGTTTCATATTAGCTTTTAATAAGCAGTAAAACAGTAAGTATTATATTTACCCGTTCTAAAAAACCACCACACAAACCACCATAATGAAGAAATTGTACTTTTTTGCAGCATTACTTACCACCAATTTTTTTGCAATGGCACAGGCCAGTGACCCAGCAGCTAAAGCTATTTTGGATGGGGTAAGTGCCAAGTTCAAGACCTATACTACTGTACAGGCCAGTTTTTCCTATAAAGTAGAAAATGCTTCCGGTAAGGCTCTTTCCTCCAAAACAGGTAATATCCTGATGAAAGGAACCAAATATAAAGTAACCTTCAGCGGCCAGGAAATATTTTGCAACGGTACTACGGTATGGAACTATGATAAAGCAGCTAACGAAGTAACCATCAGCAAGCTGGATGCTTCCAGCGGCATGTTAACACCGCAAAAAATGCTTTCTAATTTTTATGATAAAGACTTCCGTTATTTATTAAATGGAGAAAAAACTGTGAAGGGAAAAGTGATACAGGAAATAGAAATGACACCGATTGATAAAAGCAAGCCTTTTCATAAAGTATATGTGCAGGTGGATAAAAAGGCTAAAACAATTTACAGTACCAGGGTATTGGAGAATGCAGGCAATCGTTATTCTTACACGGTAACCACTATGAAAACCAATGTGGCTATGACAGATGCCCAGTTCACTTTTAATAAAGCAAAATATCCGGGTGTAGAAGAAGTGGACCTGCGGTAAATATTTCCTTTATAAGTATTTGAGACTGCAATTACAAGAAAACTTGCTCCGGGAAAAAAACACTACCTGCCAAAGCAGAAATATTCTTTCACTTAAATACTTCGGTTTTCTTATATTAAACCATAAAATCTTTTTGATCTTTATTAGCTAATATAATGGCTGGCTTTACTGGTACTGGTATTCCTTCTGTTTATTATCGTTATTGGCAATAGATACATCCGGCATGTTTTTTTCATATTCTACGAAGTACATATCCAATTCACCAAGGCTTTTTGCAAATATCTTTCCCCGGTGGCTGCATTCAAACCGGTCCTTTATAATTTCATAAGTGTGTGCTGAAATATTCACCCTGCCCGGCGTGCCATTACTTTCCATACGGCTTGCTATGTTCACAGTGCTGCCCCAAATATCATAGGCATACTTCTTTTTGCCCACAACACCTGCTACTACAGGGCCCATATGCACTCCTATTCTTATTTCCCAAGCCTCGAAACCCTTTTCAACCTGGCGTGCATTATACTTCGCTGTGAAATTTTGTATTTCCATCGCAGCTTTAATTATTTTATAGGCATGATCGGGGCTCTGCGAAGGAATATTGCCTGCACACATATAAGAGTCCCCAATAGTTTTTATTTTTTCAAGACCATACTTTTCTATGATACTGTCAAATGCCATGAAGCATTCATTCAATTCTTCCACCACTTCTGTCGGAGATAATTTATCGGCAATAGAGGTAAACCCTTTAAAATCGGTGAATAAAACAGACACTTCTTCAAAATGTCTGGGTTTTGATTCACCACTGGTTTGCAACTCAGACGCTACTTCTTTGGGAAGGATGTTCAACAGGAGCTGTTCAATCTGATCTTTTTGTTTATCCAGAATTTTATTGGTTCTTGCTTTTTGCAAATAGTTGCGGTAAATGCTAAAGGCAATGATCAATATCAAACCCAATCCAATAGTTACCCCTGTTCTGGCTTGTTTTTCAGATTTTATCCTGGCTTCTTTCAAATTTATTTCAACTTCTTTCTTAGAAAGCTCAAAATCGAATTGAAGCTGGTTTAATTTCTTTTTGGTATCGAGATTATAAAGAGTGTCTTTGATATCGCTATACAGGGTTTTATACAAATAAGCATTGGAAAAATCCTTTTGTTTTGCATAAGCCACCGACATTTCTTTGTACAGGTCCTTCAGTTCAACTTTTACATCATCCATCTGTTCAGCAATTTTCCTTGCCCTGCTGTAATATTGTACGGCAAGCGAAGTATTGTTTTGTTTTTCGTACACATCTGCCAGACCTCTAAGGCTGCGTATCATCTGAAACTTATCGTCCTCTTTTTCTGCGATTGCCAAAGCCTTATTGTGGTTCTCCAGTGCCAGGTTAAAAAATCCTTCTTTTAGGTAAACTTTGCCAATACCGTTATAGGCGAAGGCCACAGCAGAATCATTTTTTGTGTTTTTAATTGATTTCTGAAAATATTCGACAGCTTTTGTATTGTTATTATTGTCAAAATAAATTTCCCCGATGTTTGCGGTGATGACAACATACGCTGCTTTATTGCTGCTGTTTTCTACCAGGGGTATTGCTTTTAGCAAATAATCTATAGCCACCGGGTCCCGTTTATTATGATAAATAGAGCCCACATTGGTTAACGCAGTTATCATTCGCAGCGTATCACCAACCTTTTCTGCCAGTTGCAGAGATCGTAAGATATATTCAAGAGCTTTATCATCTGCGCCCTGGTTAAGATAAATGGCGCCGATATTATTTAGCATATTAGAGGTACCCACATCATCTCCGATACTTTCAAAAACCTGTAAAGATTGATTCCAAAAATCCAGCGTTTCTCCATACATCCCTTTCCCATAATACACCATGCCAATATTCTTTAATGCATAGGCTTCTCCTTTGGGATATTTTAATTCACGAGCCATTTTCTTTGCCTGCAGGGCAAGGCTAATGGCTTTGGCGGAATCAGATCCAACCAGACTTTTGCTTTCGTTCACCAATGCATTAACAGCTACCGTATCCTTGCCTGAATTATTTTGGCCAAAAGCCGCAGAGCAGGATACCAAAACCAATAGTAATAAAATCTTTTTTAGATGCATGGTATGGGTCGTTGATAGAAATTTGCTGTTAAGGTAGGCTAAAAAAAGAAAGAGGCCGAAACCTCTTTCTTTTATGTTTTTTACATTTTTATAAATTTAAATGTTTTAATACCGGTGGCCGTTTTTGCTTGTATGATATATATACCCGGTGACAGCCCAGACACATTTATTTCATAAAGACCCGTATTAATCCTTCTTGAAGATAGTACAGTCAATTTGCCCACCCCGTCGTACATACGTATGTAGTTAACCGATTGCACATCATCTTTAAGCTGTAGCCTTATCGTAGAATGAGCAGGATTGGGATATATTTTATCTTCATAGGGTTTGCTGTCCTTATCTGTTACCGGTTCGCCTACAGATAGTGAATTCGCTGCTGTTCCTGAATTATTGGCCAGCATAAAAGACCCCAACACAGTGGGACAAATAGAAACCTGTATATCATCAATTAAGCCATTAAAATACGAAGCATTGTCCCTGACATCGGCGCCTATATAGGTAGGTATATTTGGGTTCAGAATTACTACACCTGCTGTATTGGCGGTGCCTTCAAGCATACCATCCACGTATAGTTTAATAGTGGTGCCTATCCTTTCTCCTTTAATAAGGTGCCAGTTGTTATCATTGACCAGTTTGGTAGAAAATACTTCGGTTTCATTATTATTATTTGTAACGTCATAAATAAAGAAATATGCTCTACCTGCATTACTATTTTGAAACGTTATTGGATGAGAACCCCCGATTTTTAAAATATATTCTCCGTTAATGCCTCCGGCTCCGTCAGCAGCCCGCTGGGTAATGATTACCATCGGCATATTAGATGATGTTTTCACCCGTGCACTAACGGTAAAGTCACCCGTTCCCGAAGTAGAGCCTGCGGTGCCAGTTGTTATATATCCTGTTCCACCAAATGAAAAACTATTTGAGCCCGTATAACCTGCTCCAAAAGGTACACTACCCTGCGGAGTACCATGCCCATTACCCAATTGGTCCAGGTAAGTTCCGTTTGCATTCCATGAATGGGTCAAACATGGATCCGAAACATTTACGGTAAATGAACAGTCAGCAGTTAAACCCGCCCTATCTGTCACCCTATGCGTTACTGTTGTTACTCCATACGGGAAAGTAGAACCACTTGCCAAGCCGGCTGTTCTTATTACTGTTGCTCCGGAACAATTATCGTTACCAACTGGTGTCGTATAGTTTACAACTTTCCCGGTAACACCGCTTACTTGTTCGGTAATGTTAGCCGGGCATGTGATTGTTGGTGGTATATTATCAACAACAGTCACAGTCTGCGTGCCAGTTGTAAAATTTCCTGCAGCATCGGTAGCTGTCCAAGTCCGTTTGATTACCTTATTCCCTGTAGTAGTGGATAAATCGGTTATCACTTCTCCAATTGATATATTATCAAAATAACCGATAGGAGGGCCTAATTTTGTTTGTTCGCTAAACAATTCTGTTTTTATTTTCACTTTACTGGTTCCAACAGGCGCTGTAAAGGTTTTGGAATAAAATTTCCAACCTATATCAGTAGATGAAATATTTGTTACAACTCCTCCTCCTCCAAAATTGTCGCCATAGTTTTGTCCCCCTATTAACCAATTTTCTCCAATAAAATCGGATGCGCTATTATATCGATCTATTCCGATAAATGGCGTGTTTCCGCTTTCCCATTTAATCCATCCGGATACAATATAAGTACGACCTGCCTGTACATCAATGAAAGGAGAGAAATAATTACCACCAGCTCCTGGCTGAGTAATTTTATGAACTTTTGGAGGGAATGGAGAGCTTGAATCGTCCACTAATACAAAAGAATATCCATTTATAGCTGACCAACCATTGATTCCATTTTCCCAACCCTGTTCATAAATCTCTACACTTTGGGTATAAACAGGCATCAAAGTATTACTGCAATTATCAGTTACAGTGATGTTTGTAACCTGGGGAATATCGCCGTTGCACTGCACAGTTACGTTAGCTGGTACCCCTGCTAATATTGGTGCTTGATTATCTACAACAGTTACTGTAAAATTACAAACAGAATTAGCAATAGCATTTGTAGCAGTGGCTGTAACTGTGGTTGTGCCAACTGGGAAGAAACTTCCTGATGCATGACTATAAGTAATAGTAGATGCAGGATTACCAGTTGTTTCTGTTGCTGCAAAATTTACATTGGCACCACACTGGCCGCTTGTATTATTA
>JBKJIX010000055.1:0-4113 GCA_046598205.1 Chitinophagaceae bacterium | reverse complement strand
CATACTTTTTAAGCTGTTTAGAAAAGGATCTGCTCTCACCCTTTTTCACTTTATTTATCAAATCTATTGGTATCTTACAATTCAAAGAACTAAAAATCAAACATAGGAGAACAGGAGAACGGGGAGTTAACGCAGAGATAAAATGACAAGAGAAAGACTAAATGAGTTAGGGGCTATTATTCTGGATGCCTGTATTACTGTACATCGTGAATTAGGACCAGGGTTGTTGGAGTCGGCCTATGTAATTGCATTGGTAAAAGAGCTACAACTAAGAAGTATTAAAACGAGGGTGCAGGTGCCAGTTGAAATGGAATATAAAGGCGAGCCGCTGGGCAAAGTGTATGTAATGGATATTTTGGTTGAAGAAGAAATAATTCTTGAAATAAAATCTGTAGTTGCTATTGAGCCAATATTTAAAGCACAGTTGATAACTTATTTGAAACTTGCCAATAAAAATCTCGGCTATCTCATTAATTTCAATGTGCCGCTACTTAAAGAGGGGTTTAGCAGGATAGTATATAATTTCTAACTCTGCGAAAACTCTGCTTCTCTTGTTCTCTGCGGTGAAAAAAATAAAAATGATTCTTGACTTAAAAACCCTCAAGCCCTCGGATAAGCAATATTACCTCCAGCATGTCATTGCTCCCCGCCCTATTTGCTTTGCCTCTACTATTGATAAAGCAGGTAATGTAAACCTTAGTCCTTTTAGTTTTTTCAATATGTTTTCTTCCAATCCACCCATCATAGTTTTTTCTCCCGCAAGAAGGGTAAGGGATAATACCACCAAGCACACTTTACAAAATGTACTGGAAGTACCGGAAGTAGTTATCAATATCGTTACCTACGATATGGTGCAGCAAATATCGCTGGCCAGTTGTGAGTTTCCCAAAGAAATAAATGAGTTTGTAAAAGCCGGTTTTACTGAAATAGCTGCCACGATGGTAAAACCACCAATGGTAAAAGAAAGCAAAGTGCAGTTGGAGTGTAAAGTAATTGAAGTAAAACCATTGGGTACTGAAGGTGGTTCCGGTAATTTAGTTATCTGCGAAGTGCTGGTAATGCATATTGACGATTCATTACTTGACGCTAACAATAAGTTGGACCAACGAAAAATAAATCATATTGCCAGGTTGGGTGGTGACTGGTATTGTGTGGTAAACAAGAACAATCTCTTCCAGGTGGAAAAGCCCAACACTCAATTGGGAATTGGTATTGATGCCCTGCCAGCTTCTGTAAGAAACAGCAAGATACTGTCGGGCAATAATCTCGGCCAACTCGCCAATGTGCATGATATGCCGGTAATTGATCCTTCATTTGACGATGCCCATCTGAAACAAATCATTCAATATTACAGCATAAGCCCTGAAGAAATGGAAAAAGAGCTTCACTCCTACGCCAAAAAGTTTCTGGATGAGGGTAAGGTGCGGGAAGGCTGGCAGGTGCTTTTAGCGAATTCCTAATCTATTTTTTTTCTGCCAAATACTTTTCTACCTTTAAAAGAGTATTAAAAGACTGGCTTATGAAAAGTATAAGAGCCCCCTACCTACTGTTTGTTTTTGCCATTGCACTGAACCTCTTTTCCTGTGTGCCACAAAAACAAGTCACTTCTTCAAAAAAGGAACTCACCACTATCAACACCCAGTTGGGGGACAACACCAATACGTTACAAAAACTGAATGCAATAAGAAGCAATAAAGAAACGCAAAACGAAATAGATGATACGGCAAATGCCCGCATCAAGAAATATATTGATAAGACAAAGTCTGAAATTGATACACTCATAAATAATAATACCATTGTTATTGGTGAAACAGTGGTGGATAAAAGTGATTGGGAGCGGCTAAAAAGCACCCTTTCTTTTTCCAGCAATTCCGCAAAGAGGATTAATGACAAAATAGTATTCCTGAATGATCTTATCAACCACAATATGGTTGTTAAGCTGGATCAGGATGTGCTGTTCGAGCCGGGTAAGTACAGTGTTTATCCGGCTCTCGTTGAAACAATCAGTAAACTATTTGAACCTGCGGCAAAAGAGATAGATTTGTTTACTAAAAAATATCCTGACTTTCCCCTCTCTCTCGTTATTACTTCCAAAGGTTATGCAGATGCTACAGCTATTGGAGAAGGCAGCTCTCTTTACCGTGACCTGAAAGAAAGACTCAGTATGTCAACAAAAGACCCGGATAGTAAAGAACTCAATAAAGAATTATCAAAAGCAAGGGCTGAAGCAGTACGGAATCTTTTCAAAAAATTTGCCGATTCCCGTTCTGATAATCAAATATTTTTGAGTAAGGTACTGCACTTATATGAAGGCAAAGGTGAATCTTTACCTGACCCTAAAGTAACCGATTACAAAGTAAATGATCCACGCAGAAGGGTGGTATTGCTTTTCTGGAGTGTGTTTCCTGATTAACTATTATTGATCCGCTCCTTTATTTACCAGGTAAACTATTTCGCCTGCACTATACATGGCATTCTGCCTGATAGCGATAAATGTATATTTGCTTTTACCAACCACATCCGGACCGGCAGCCAGTAATCCGCTCTCAACATTTCTTTTTGTAAAAAATCTGCAGTTCCTTTTATTGAGCGGTACCCGGCTATCGGAATTTGTATAACAAACGTATATTACTTCAGCGCATAGATTATAGGAAGCTTCTCTTGATTTCTTGCCATCATTATCCCTGGTTACTTCTACTCCTGTCTGCTCAAAATAAACATTCAGTGAGTTTATCACCACGGCGCCGGGACTATTATATTTCAATAATAAAGAACTGACCATGCTATCAGTATTATCCTTCACAAGTTCTTCCGCCACTACCGTTTCAATAGATGAAAAATTTCTCATCTCGCTTTGCAAGTATTGTTTCAGGCTATCCGCCAATTCTGCAAAAAGTTCTTTTTTATTATTACGGGCCTTCATTTGTGAAGCATCAAAGGCATTTATAATAAGAATACGGCGCCCGGATGTATCTGCTTTTTGATCAACCCCCGAAGCATAACTTTCAGAAAGTAATACTCCAAAACTGACAAATAATAAAAGGTGTTTCATAAAGGTCAATTTTATTTTAATCCCAATCTCGCCATTAACTGTTCTTTTTTCCCTTTACTCACAGATAATTTCTCTCCGCTGTTCAAGACCACATAGCCCCCGTCCGTTCTTAAAAACTGAGTGATGTAATGAACATTTACTACCGTGGAATGATGAATCCGCTGGAATAGTTCCGGGGGCAATAACTCTGCCACATCACCGAGGGTTCTGGAAATGAGCATGGGTTTTTTATCTTTTATATAAACCTTTGTGTAAGCCCCTTCAGCAGTAAGATAGATAATGGAAGAAACATCCGCAAACTCATAGCCCTCCCGTTGTGGCAGGGCAATTTTCTGATCGGCCGAAGGTTGTTTCATATTCCGCAGCAGGTTGCTGATATGCTGCAGGTTGCTACCCGCTTCCATTTTCTTTTCTACTTTTTGTATGGCCGATTTTAAATCTTTTGCATCAATTGGTTTTAACAAATAATCTACTGCACTTATACGGAAAGCTTTGGCGGCAAATTCATCATGCGCCGTGGTGAAAATAACGGAGAAATTGATCTCCCCCAGCAGATCCAGCATTTCAAACCCATTCATCCAGGGCATTTGTACATCGAGAAAGACCAGGTCCGGTGCATGTTTTTTTATACTCATCATTCCTTCCTTGGCAGAATTGCAAACATCCGCCACTTCCACAGAAGAGCAGTTTTGCTGTAGGTCACTTAATAAAGCCCTTACACAATGTTGTTCATCATCGATGATTACAGCTTTTATCATAATGCTTCTTCGTTTATAGTAATGATGACTTTAGTACCTGTTGCCAATCCGTTTTCATCTTTCTTATCGATCATTTCCAATTTTGCCTGTCGTTGCCGGAGCAGATTATCGAGTTCTAATCTTGACTGGGTAAGGTTAACTCCCTTTGACTGGTGCGTCAAACTGCCGGCGGGTTTGTTTTGCCTTGAAGTTTCCCTGCCAATCCCGTTATCATCAATACTGATTTCAACAGCGCTGCCTTTTTGCGATACAGATAATTCCACATGGCCGCCTTCCCCTTTGGGTACGATTCCATGCCAGATG
>JBKJIX010000153.1:0-10652 GCA_046598205.1 Chitinophagaceae bacterium | reverse complement strand
TCCCATCACCGTAATTTTCAATACTTTTACAATCGTCAACTTTTTAATTTAACGCTTGTTATTTTATATGATTCAATTTGAAAAATTTACACTGGCCAATGGCCTCCGTGTCATCGTTCACCAGGATTTAAGCACACCCATGGCGGTGATGAATATTATGTATGATGTAGGTGCCAGGGATGAGGACCCTGAACGAACCGGCTTTGCCCATTTATTCGAACACCTGATGTTTGGTGGTTCTGTTAATGTACCCGATTATGATGAACCCCTGCAAATGGCAGGAGGAGAAAACAATGCCTATACCACCAACGACCTTACTAATTATTACATACAAATACCAGCAGAAAACCTAGAAACAGCTTTTTGGTTGGAAAGCGACCGGATGCTGTCATTGGCATTTGGAGAAAAAAGTTTAGAGACGCAACGCAAAGTAGTGATTGAAGAATTTAAAGAACATTACCTCACCAAGCCTTATGGCGATGTTGGGCACAAAATCAGGGAGCTGGCTTATAAAAAACATCCGTACCGATGGATGACTATCGGGAAAGAGTTATCACATATTGAAACGGCACAGTTAGACGATGTAAAGAATTTTTTCTTTAAACATTATCGCCCTGTTAATGCAGTAATGGTAATAGCCGGTAATGTAACCGTAGAAAAAGTAAAAGCTCTTGCAGAAAAATGGTTTGGTGATATTCCTTCGGGAGAAGTTTATAAACGTAACCTGCCACAGGAGCCGGAACAAATAGAAGAAAGACGACAAGAGATAAAAGCCAATGTGCCGTTGGATGCTTTATACCAATGCTGGCACATGCCGGGCCGTCTTGACAGGCGATACTATATTATTGAATTGCTTTCTGATATTCTCAGTGGCGGTGGTTCATCAAGATTATATCAATCATTGGTAAAGGAAAAACAGCTATTCAGCAATATAGAATGTCATCACTTTGGCAGTACCGATAATGGCCTGCTGATGATAGAAGGAAAATTAGTAAAAGGAATAAAAATAGAAGATGCAGAAAAAGCTGTGGAACTTGAGTTGGATAAAATGAAAAATGAATTAGTAAGCGAAGCAGAGCTACAGAAAGTAAAGAACAAAACAGAAAGCATGATTGCTTTTGAAGACATGAGTGTAATGAGCCGTGCTGCCAGCCTTGCTTATTATGAATTGCTTGGTGATGCGGCCTGGATGAATTTTGAACTGGAAAAATATGGCTCTGTTACTACCGAAGATATTTTACATGAAAGCCGCATTCTTTTCCGCAACAGCAATTGCAGTACGATTCATTATCTGTCCAACAATTAATCAACGAAGCAAAAGAAAGGAATACTATGCCAGACAGGAAACAGGCCCCCGAAATAGTGGATGCCGTCAATTTTGATTTAAAACTGAAAGCCGCCGATAAATTTATTTTAGATAACGGCGTTGAAGTATATGCCGTGAATGCAGGTGCAGAAGAAGTGATGTCGCTGGAGTGGGTGTTCTTTGCGGGTAACTGGCATGAGGAACAAGACCTGGTAGCAGCCACAACTAATTTTTTGTTGCGGAATGGCACTTCAAAAAAAACAGCGTTTCAAATCAATGAACATTTTGAATATTATGGTTCTTACCTGAACCGTACCTGCCATAGTGAAACAGCTAGTATCACTTTACATTGTTTGACAAAAAAAATAAAAGACGTATTACCCGCAGTAAGAGAATTAATAACTGATTCGGTGATGCCACAGGAAGAACTGGATATTTACAAACAGAATATGAAGCAGCGGCTGAAGGTGAGCTTGAAGAAAAGCAATTTTGTTGCCGGACGTTTGATTGATGTTTATTTATACGGGGAGAATCATCCGTATGGAAAATTCAGCCGGGAAGAGGACTTTGATGCACTCAACAGGGAACAGCTACTGGAGTTTTATAAAAAATATTACCAGCAGGGAAAACCGATCATTTTTGTTGCTGGCAAATTACCGGCTGATTTAGAATCATTATTAAATAAAAACTTTGGCGACCTGCCGGTTAATACAGTTGAAACAAAAAAAATAATTATAGAGCCAGGTAAGGAAAAAAAAATCAGGATAACCAATGATGAAGCCGGTGTGCAGGGTTCCATA
Organism: Chitinophagaceae bacterium; assembly: GCA_046598205.1. Taxonomy (GTDB): domain Bacteria; phylum Bacteroidota; class Bacteroidia; order Chitinophagales; family Chitinophagaceae; genus JJ008. The sequence goes on along the minus strand of JBKJIX010000153.1, from coordinate 8,546 downwards.
CGAATGGCAAGGCCCTTCCCTAACCGGCATCACCCTGATTTTATGAAAGCACAAGTGCTAAATGCTTTGTTCGGAGGTTTCTTTGGTTCCCGGCTGATGAGCAATATCCGGGAAGATAAAGGCTATACCTATGGCATTCATAGCCATATACAAAATCATATGCATGAATCTGCCTGGTTGGTAAGTACGGAAGCCGGTAAGGAGGTTTGCGAAGCCACTATTACCGAGGTTTATAAAGAAATGAAAGATCTGCGGGAAGAACTGGTAGATGATGAAGAGTTATTATTAGTAAGAAATTACCTGATGGGCGGCATCCTTGGCGATCTCGATGGGCCTTTCCATATCATTGCCCGTTGGAAAAACATCGTTTTGCATAACCTGACGGAGCAATACTTCTACGATTCAATTAATACTATCAAAACCATTTCGGCAGAAGAGATACAGGCTCTTGCACAGAAATACCTGCAACCAGAAGATTTTTACGAATTAGTAGTTATTTGACCATTCCGGAAATTTAATCTGTGTTAATCTGTGTAATCTGTGGCAAATAATACTGAAATTCGTGGCATGACCTTCGACCACAAAGACTTATCCAACGATCAGCTTATCCAGTTTTACAGAAGCCTTCTCTGGCCCCGTATGATTGAAGAAAAAATGCTGGTACTCTTACGGCAGGGAAAAATCTCCAAATGGTTTAGCGGTATCGGGCAGGAAGCAATTTCGGTTGGTGCCACATTAGCATTGCAACAAGATGAATGGATAATGCCGCTGCATCGAAATCTCGGCGTATTTACTACCCGCAATATGCCATTGAGTAAACTATTTATGCAATGGCAGGGGGCACAGGAAGGATACAGCAAAGGGAGAGAAAGAAGTTTTCACTTTGGAAATAAAGAACATCATATCTGTGGAATGATCTCACATCTTGGTCCTCAACTGGCCATTGCAGATGGAGTAGCATTGGCACACAAACTTCGTAATGAGAATAAAGTTTCATTGGCATTTACCGGCGATGGCGGTACCAGCGAAGGAGATTTTCATGAAGCATTGAATACGGCTGCTGTATGGGATTTGCCTGTCATCTTTATTATCGAGAACAATGGTTACGGATTAAGCACACCGGTAAATGAACAATACCGCTGCATTAGTTTGGTGGACAAAGCCAAAGGTTATGGAATGGAAGGTGTGCAGATTGATGGTAATAATCTTCTTTCTGTGTATGATACGATAAAAGGAGTGAGGGACTATTGTATTAAAAATAAAAAACCATATTTGATTGAATGTCTCACTTTCAGGATGCGGGGGCATGAAGAAGCAAGTGGTGTTAAATATGTGCCACAAGATTTATTCAAGCTCTGGGAAATGAAAGACCCCATTAAAAACTATGAAAAATTTTTGATTGAGAATAGTGTATTAAAGGAAATACAAATAGCAGATATAAGAAATGAATTTAAAGAGAAGATAGAAAGTGAACTGGCAATTGGCTCAGCATCAAAACCTGTTGTTGTGGATACCGAGGAAGAGTTGGAAGATGTATATGCACCGTCAGTCGTGAGCCATGAGTCGTCAGTCAGCGTAGTTGATAATTCGGAAATCACTCACCACTCACCACTCACTACCCACGACTTGCGGCTCATTGATGCAATCAAAGAAGGTCTTTATCAAAGTATGCAACAACACTCCAACCTTATTCTCATGGGGCAGGATATTGCAGAGTATGGTGGGGCTTTTAAAATTACCGAAGGGTTTATAGAACAGTTTGGTAAAGACAGAGTAAGAAATACACCGCTTTGTGAAAGTGCAATTGTAGGTGCGGCATTGGGTTTGTCACTCGAGGGATATAAGAGTATGATGGAAATGCAGTTTGCAGATTTTGTTACTGTTGGGTTTAATCAAATAATTAACAACCTTGCGAAGATTCATTATCGCTGGGGTCAAAATGCAGATGTCGTGATACGGATGCCGACAGGTGGTGGAGTAGGTGCAGGGCCTTTTCACAGCCAGAGCAATGAAGCATGGTTTGTAAAAACACCGGGATTAAAAGTTGTTTACCCGGCAACGCCAATGGATGCAAAAGGATTATTGATTGCTGCAATCAACGATCCTAATCCTGTTTTGTTTTTTGAACATAAAGCATTGTACCGTTCGGTAAGCGGCCCGGTGCCTTCGGAGTATTATGAAATTGAAATTGGCAAAGCAAGACATGTAAGAGAAGGAGATGAAATTTCTATCATCACTTACGGTGCAGGAGTGCATTGGGCAGAAGATTATGCAGCCGAGCATCCGGAGATTTCCATTGATATACTTGACCTGAGAACATTGTTGCCGTTGGATTACCTGGCAATAAGAGAAGCAGTTCAACGAGCCGGCAGAGTTTTGATTTTGCATGAAGACACACTGGTGGGCGGCATCGGCGGAGAAATAGCTGCCTGGATTGCTGAGAACTGCTTTGGTTTATTAGATGCCCCGGTTATGCGTTGTGCCTCATTAGATACACCCATTCCATTCAATATAGAACTGGAAAATAATTTTATGGCCAAAAGCAGGCTTGATGAATCTGTAACAAAGCTACTGGCTTATTGATTTAGCAAAATAATAAACCCGGCTCATCAATCTGCCAATTCTAACGGCAAATAAGAAATCTATTTTGTAATTTACTGTCAAACCTTAGCTTATGCAAAAGAAAGCTGGCTTGTTTGGCCTCCTCGTTTTCATATATTCTTTTTCGCTGGCTCAATCATTAACGCAAACAATTAAGGGAACTGTAATTGACAAAGACACCCGTCGTCCTTTGGCAGGAGCTACGGTGTCTATAGCAGAAGATAGTGTACAGCAAACTGTCATCACCAACGAAGCCGGCAGTTTTGTTTTATCAAGAATACCGGTAGGCCGCCGCCGAATTCAATGCAGCTATAGTGGTTATGAAAATTATATTACCGATAATATTATTCTCAATAGTGCTAAAGAGCTGGAACTGGTAATTGAAATGGAGCAACGCTACGAGCAGGAATCAACCGTATTGGTAAAGGCAACAAGAAATCCGAAGCAGCCTGTTAACAGATCGTCAGTTGTAAGTACAAGATCATTTACGCCGGAAGAAACACAACGCTATGCTGCCAGTGTAAACGACCCAAGCAGAATGGCGATGAGTTTTCCGGGAGTGCAGCCGGTAAGAGATGCGAGAAGTGATATTATTATAAGAGCTAACTCGGCGGCTACCATGCTGTGGCGGTTAGAAGGAATTGATATTCCCAATCCCAATCACTTTGCCCGAAAAGGTTCCAGTGGTGGCGGCATTACTGTTTTTAGTAGCAGTATGCTGGATAATTCTGATTTTTCTACCGGTGGATTTCCGGCAGAATATGGAGATGCACTGTCTGGTGTGTTTGATATGCGTTTTAGAAAAGGCAACAAAGACAAAAACCAATATACTTTTAAAGCCAGCCTGATAGGGCTAGACTTTTCAGCAGAGGGGCCATTTGAAAAAGGGAAAAGTTCTTACCTGGTTAATTTCCGTTACTCAACACTCAGCATTTTAAATACTATTGGTTTTCATCTTACCGATGAAAGAGAAAACAATACTTTCCAGGATCTTTCTTTCAACCTGAATTTTCCTTCAAAGAATAATAAATCTGTTTTTAATATATGGGGCATTGGAGGATTAAGCAAGGAGGATTATTCTGCTATCACCAATGTATCCGAATGGGACGAATATGATGACTATGCCATTTATGATTTTAAAACCAATATGGGAGCCATTGGAGTTGGTCATAATTTACAAATCGGAAAAAATGGATTGCTAAAAACCTCTGTTGCATTGATGGGGCAGCGAATCAGTTTTGTAGATGATACATTGAATACTTCCAAAATACCTTACACAGTAAATGATGAATTGTATAATAACAACCGCCTGTCGCTTGCTATTCATTACAATACAAAACTGGGTACAAAGTTAAGCTGGAAGACCGGCGTATTTGGTAGCCGCATCGGCTATGGGCTTAAGCAAAGTTTTTATGACTATGGTTTGCTTACTTACAGAAATAATGTAGTGAATGGAGATGGCAACACCTGGCAATGGCAACCGTACACACAATTAAGCTGGAAGCCCGGTAATAAAATTACGGTCAATGCAGGGTTACATTACCTCTATCTTGCTTTAAATAAAACAAGTTCTGCAGAGCCACGGTTTAATGTGCAGTACAAGATCAATCCTAACCATAGCCTGAGTTTTGCAACCGGTATTTATGGTAAAACACTTCCGCTGGGTTCTTATTTTTATCAGGGGTCGGGTAATACCTTTCCCAATATGAATTTAGACATTATGCGGTCTGCACATTTCATTGCAGCCTATGATGCGTTGCTTAAAAAAGGGTGGCATTTTCATGCTGAAGGTTATTTGCAAAAGCTGACTCATATCCCCGTGGTCAATAATGTAAACCGTACTTTCTGGTTGCTGAATATGACGGAAGGCTATGCCAACGAAGCATTGGTAAGTAAAGGCACCGGAAAAAATATTGGTGTTGATATAACAATTGAAAAATTTTTCTCCAAAGGTTTATTTGTGTTAACTGGCATCTCCATTTATAATTCTACTTATCAGCCATTAAATGGCATCACTTATAACACACATTACAATTGCGGTAGTGCCGGTTCATTAACGACAGGCCGGGAATGGAAATGGAAAAAGGAAAAGACATTCGTTGTTGGTGGTAAAATGCTATATAATGGGGGAGTGCCGATTACTCCTTTACTAACCGGGGCTGCTATCAATTCCAGAAAACCAGTACTGGATGAGACGAAGCCATTTAGTAAAAAGGTTCCCTCTTATTTCAGGACCGATGTAAGGTTATCTCTTCGTAAGGACAGAAAAAAAACAGCCTGGATGGTGGCGTTAGATATTCAAAATATTGCAGGTATAAAAAATACAGATGGATTAAGTTACCGTTACGATCCATCCACCCGCCAATGGATATATAAAAAGCTATCCGGCTTTGTACCAGTGATCAGCTACCAGTTAGATTTCTGATTTTTTACCCCAGTTATTTCAAAAAAGTGGTTTTGTGATGATTCACAGAAAGGTTAACTTGTCCTTTATCCCACCCCTCTGTAATCAGCCACTTTTACCACTAAACCAAACTAACATGTCAACCACACTGGCCGCACCGGTCAATCAATCCGAACGCATCATTATTCTCGATTCATTAAGAGGCATTGCCATCCTCGGCATATTATTAATGAACATTCCGGGGTTTGCCTTGCCCACCCCTCTTGCTTATGGCGATTTGAGTGTATTGAATGAAACGGGCATCAATTTTAAAGCATGGTATTTTATAGAAATGAGTGTTGCTGGAACGCAACGGGCCTTGTTTTCTATCCTGTTTGGTGCAGGTATCATTTTATTTATTAGCCGTAAGGAAAAAAATACAGAAGGGTTGATGCCGGCAGAATATTTTTTCCGCCGCCAGTTATGGTTATTGGTTTTTGGTTTGTTCAATGCTTTTGTGTTGTTATGGTTTTGGGACATTCTATTTCACTATGCCATTAGTGGTATGATACTCTTTGCTTTTCGCAGATTGTCACCAAAAATTTTGATCATCGCCGCAGTTATTTGTTTGCTGTTGCAAACAGCCAGAGATAATGTGCTTTTTTACCGGGATAAAAAAGTAATTGCCACTGGAGAAATGATTGCAAAAAAAGATACAGCACAAATAAAACTAACGGATGATGAGAAAGCAGAACTCGGAGCTATGACAGGACTAAAAGAAAAGACTTCTGTTGAAGGGAAAAAGAAAGAAATGGAAAACAGCCTCCGGAAAGTAAGAGGAGATTATGCTTCTTTTTATGATTACCAGAGCGAAAGAAGTTTTCATGGTGAAGTACATTATACATACGACGGCATATGGGACATACTGATATTTATGTTCTTGGGAATGGCTTTTTATAAAAACGGAGTGTTGATGGGGAATGCCCCGGCTAAACTATACTGGCTGCTGTTTCTTGGTGGAATGGCAGGGGGTATTTTCCTCACTTGGGTCAAGCTTAAACCTATCATTGATTTAAATTTTAATAATTATGAAATTATAAAACAAGTAAAGTTTGAAATATATGAAGTTGCAAGAGTCTTCCGTTCTATTGGCATTTTTGGTTTGATTATGTTATTGTATAAATCGGGCTGGTTCAAGTGGTTCTTTGCACTGATGCGGCCCGTTGGGCAAATGGCCTTTACCAATTACCTGATGCAGTCCTTATTAGTTGGATTATTTTTCTACGGTGTGGGATTTGGATATTTTGGAAAATTACAGCGGTATGAAATTTACTATGTAGTGGCAGCCACCTGGACACTTCAAATAATCTGGAGTCATATCTGGCTACGGTTTTTCCGCTTTGGTCCGTTGGAATGGGCCTGGCGCAGCCTGACGTATTGGAAAAGACAGCCTTTTAGAAAAGGAAAGTCTGATACAAATACTATGGAAATATCTTAAATTGGAATTAATAAAACCCTTTTTTTAAATAGTTTATTCATCTCCTAAAATCGAATGTATGCGGTTATTATTAGTGCCTGTTATTTCTTTTCTTTTTGTACAAGCTATTTCGGCCCAAACAAACTGGAGCCCCGAACAATGTTTGAAAATAAAAAATATAACTGCTGTCCGGGTATCACCAGATGCAAGTAAAGTATTATACACTGTTCGTGAAGCGATGATGACAGAAGACCGCAGCGAGTTTATAAACCAGGTATGGCTTTGTAATGCAGATGGCAGCAATGCAGTTCAGTTAACCAAGGGCGATAAAAACTCCTCCAATCCTAAATGGAGTCCTGATGGTAAGTTGATTGCTTTTACTTCATCAAGGGATGGTAAAAACAATTTGTACTTATTACCAGTGGGTGGCGGCGAAGCAGAAAAAATTACCGATGTAAAATCAGCAGTGGGTGAATACGACTGGCGGCATGATGGGAATGCCATCGCTTTTGTAATGATTGACCCGGCAGAAAGCAAGGAAGAGAAAGATAAAAAATCAAAAAACGATTGGTATTATATGGACGAAGAAGTAAAACAAAATCGTTTGTATGTTTTATGGCTTAATCAAAAAGATACCGGCGGAAAATATGTGCCGAAGAAACTGACCAAAGAAAATTATAATGTCAATGCTTTCGACTGGAGTGCTGATGGTAAAAGTATTGCATATAGTCACGGAAAATCTCCCGAAGTAAATGATAATGTGTATAGCGATATTTCATTGATAGAAGTGGAAAGCGGAACTATAAAATCAATAGCCGCCACCGGTGCAGGAGAAACCAATCCTTTGTTTAGCCCCGATGGAAAATTTATTGCTTACTACAGCACTACCGACCCTGTTGACTGGTCGGGTGCCAGGTTTGCAAAAATTTATTCAATGGCTGATGGGAAAAACTGGCGGTTAAAAGCTACACCGGATGAAAACGGAGGAATTGGGGCCAATGGCATCTTTGGATGGGCACCAGATGGCAAAAATGTATTATGGGCAGAAGCGAATAAAACATTGAATAGTGTTTACCTGTTGAGTGTTGATGGAAAATCAATTACTGAATGGACGAAAGGCTCAAAAGATTTGTTGGGTGCAGTTGCCATTAACTCAACCGGAAGCCATATCGCTTTTACATTACAAAATCCATCAAAACTGCCAGAAGCATACATCAGCACAGTAAGTAATTTTTCGCCGGTAAAAGTTACCAGCATTAATGCTGAACATGCCAATAAACCATTACCCAAAACTGAAGTAGTAAAATGGAAAGGTGCTGATGGAAGAGAGATAGAAGGCCTGCTTACTTATCCTGTCAATTATCAGCCCGGGAATAAAGTACCGTTTATATTAAATGTACATGGAGGCCCTGCCGGTGTTTTTTCGCAAACTTGTGTGGCAGCAAATCAAGGCACTTATCCAATTGCCGCTTTGGCAGAAAAGGGGTATGCCATATTACGTCCCAATCCGAGAGGCTCCAGCGGATATGGTACGGAGTTCCGGACGGCTAACCGTGAAGATTGGGGTGGTAAAGATTTTCAGGATCTGATGGCTGGTGTTGATCATGTAATAAAAATGGGAGTGGCTGATGAAAATAAAATGGGGGTGATGGGTTGGAGCTATGGTGGGTTTATGAGTAGCTGGATTGTGGGACATACTGATCGTTTTAAAGCAGCTTCTATCGGTGCACCGGTAGTTGATTTGGCGCATCAGAACCTTACCGATGATATTGAAGGATTTCTCCCGTCTTACTTCAAATCCAATCCATGGGATGACTGGAGTAAGTATGATGCACATTCTCCGCTCCGCTTTGTGCAAAATGTCAAGACACCGGTGATGCTGCAACATGGCGAAGCTGACCTGAGAGTTCCTTTCAGCAATTCAGTTATGTTTTATAATGCACTGCGCAGGAGAGATGTGCCGGTTCGTTTACTGGCATTACCTAGACAGCCACATGGGCCAACAGAACCAAGGATGGTTTTAAAAACCATGCAGACAAATGTGGAATGGTTTGACAAATATATTGGAGATAAGAAAGGGTTTTA
>JBKJIX010000189.1:0-24035 GCA_046598205.1 Chitinophagaceae bacterium | reverse complement strand
AGCAGGAGGGTTGGTCATTATTTCTATCTGATCCAACTGGCTTGCATTCATATTGCGGAGATAGTTGGCTAAATCGCTTCCGGCGAGATAGCTGGGTCGTCCATCAATATATACCTGCACCCCTTGTTTTCCTTTAAGACTGATATTACCATCCTTATCAACAGAAATACCGGGAGATTTTTCTAGCACTTCCATTGCTGTTGCGCCCACATTAGTTATAGATGCTTCCACATTTATAATCGTTCTGTCAATTTTTTGCTCAATCAGCGGCTTTTTCGCAGCCACCGTTACTTCTCCAATTGCTTTTGCCTGTGGCACCAGTTCAATTGTTTTTAATATAACAACAGAATTTGTTTCGTTGATGTCAAAGGTTTCAGAAAACCCTTTATTGTGACCAACAGCAGTTATAGAAACTATATATTTTCCTTCAGGTACCGCATCAAATTCATACTTCCCGGTTTTATCAGCAACACTCATTTTTACAACCGCAGAGTCTTTAACTCTTAATAAAGTAATGGTGGCGGATTCGATTGTTTTTGTGCTGCCATCAATGACGGTTCCGGTAATTTTTCCGTTTTTTAATTGTGCCTGGCTGACGAAGGAGAAGGCGGTCAAGGCAAGTGTCAGAATGGTTAAAATCTTTTTCATTTAATTTTTTTTTCTATTTAGTACTTGTTTTTGATAATTACAGTCCAAAACTAAGTACTTTGTAATATCAAGTACATTGTTTTAAAGTAAACGGCCTATTTTAGGGATAATCGGCCATTTTGGTGACATGAGTGTGACGCAGTCTCTTAAATTCAGTTACAGGTAGTCTTCATTTTCTGATGAATGGTAGTTTTAACCGATGGGTGGGCTGCCGCATAGCATGATGGTGAAAAAAAAAAAACAGATAGAATGGCTAAAAGACAATTAAATACCTGCAGATCGGGGTGTTAGCTACAGCCCTGTCGGAAAGTTTCCGTGCAATCAATCAAACTTTACTTTTGAAATTTAAAACTCTGGTATAACCTTAATGTTAGTTTTTATTTAAGTATTTGCTTAAATAAGTAACCTTCGCTTATCTTCGCCCCAACAAATCAGTTTGACAATGGCTAATGACACTTGCATCAGGTTACAGGCTGACATAGAACAAATTAAAAGTTGTCGGGAAAAGCTAAAGGTTAACTCCAACTCATTTTCAAAATTGGGACAAGTTCTAGCATTGGCAGGTAACGAGGTAAGGCTAAAAATTCTTTTTTTGCTTGAAGAGGAAAAAGAACTCTGCCCCTGTGACCTTAGCGATATTTTAGGAATGAGCATCCCGGCAATATCACAACACTTACGGAAACTTAAAGATGGAAACATTATTGAAGCAAGAAAAGAGGGACAAACTATTTTCTATTCGTTACGCAGTGAGAATATGAAAGTATTACGATCTTTCTTTAAAATTATCAATCAACAAAATCCAGCGACACTACCTGTATGACAGCGACTACAAAAAATAGTAAAAGTTGGGTAGCAGGAATATTTGCTGCAGTTGCCGCTTCTCTTTGCTGCATCACTCCTGTTCTTGCATTTCTCGGCGGTGCTAGCGGACTTGCTTCATCGTTTTCATGGATTGAATCTTACAGACCATATTTAATTGGTGCAACGATTTTAATTTTTGCTTTTGCCTGGTATCAAAAACTTAAACCTCAAAAGCAGGTTGATTGCGATTGTGAGACCGGTAATAAAAAATCATTTTGGCAATCAAAACTATTTCTAGGAATAGTTACGGGTGTTGCTGCTATTATGATTGCATTTCCCTACTACGCAAAAACATTTTATCCAAAGCCACAACAAACAAAAGTTATCGTTGTGGATAAAACCAACATTCAACAAGCCGTTTTTAACATCAAAGGAATGACCTGTGAAAGTTGTACAGAACATGTCAATAGCGAAATATCAAAAGTAAATGGTGTGATAGAATTTAATACTTCATATGAAAACGCAAATAGCACAGTTAAGTTTGATAATAGCAAAACATCAATTGACAGCATTGCTATAGCCATTAAGAGCACAGGTTATAAAGTTATTTCACAGTCTTTAATTAACAACTAATGGAAAAAGCAATCATACTTCTATCAACTATTACCTGCCCTGCATGTGGACATAAACAAGAAGAGACAATGCCGACAGACGCTTGCCAGTTTTTTTATGAATGCACTAACTGTAAGACCCGACTTAAACCAAACGAAGGTGATTGCTGTGTTTTTTGCAGTTATGGTTCAGTAAAATGTCCACCAATACAATTAGGAATTTCCTGCTGTTAGTAGTGACGAAGGGTATGCAGGTACTAATTCCCTTACTTCGGCAAGCCATGAACAAAACACAGCAGAAGTCAATAGGACAAATAATTTACAAACCGAATTCGGAACGGATGGCATCATGATAAGTGCGGCCTGAGGTAAGCCTGCTGCCTGCCTTGTCATCCATTATAAACAGGTAGCGGCTGTTGAAATGCCTATGCATCTCTTTTATTTTATCCTTATTAATAATATATGACTTCTGAATGCGATAAAATTGGGGTGGAATTTTTTCTTCCAGTGTAGTGAGTGATTGGTCGGTTAAATGCTTGTGTCCGTCTACAGTGAAAATAAATACATACTTATCACTGGCTTCCATATAACTAATGTTTTCAAACCGGATAAGATTTATCCTGTCGCCGGTCTTTATGGGAAGGGTGGTTGCTTTTTGTGGTGCCTGGAACTGGCGGATAATTTCCTGCAATCCCGCTATATCAATCGGCTGAGAAGCTAACCTCCCGAATTGTTTCAATTTATTGATGCTTTGTTCCAGCCTTTCCTCTTTGATGGGTTTTAAAAGATAATCAATAGAGAAAGATTCAAATGCCTTGATAGCATATTGCTCATAAGCCGTAGTGAAAATGATATTCGGTTTAACCTTCAACTGGTCAATTACTTCGAAACCTGTGAGGTCGGGCATTTGTATATCTAAAAAAATCACATCCGGCTTCAACTCTTCTATTTTTGCAATAGCCTCTCTCCCACTACCCGCTTCAGCAATTACTTCCACTACATCATTATAATCCTGCAAAAGACTTTTCATCAGTCGCCTGGCAGCAGGTTCATCATCTATTACAATCGCTTTAAATAGCTGACTCATCTTTTACTAATTTATGAATATGTAAAGAGACCTGCTTTACCGGCTGGTTGCTGAAACGCATTTCATAGTTACCGGGGAAAAGCAGGTCCAGCTTGTCGTACACACTTTTTACCCCATAACCAGGATTTAACTCATCTGGAAATGCAGGGCCTGAGTCAGCAACATTCATTACCAAACCTATGCCTTCTCTTTTTACTTCAAGGTTTATCTCCGTCATTTGCCCGGTTGACTTTAATCCATGCTTTACTGCATTTTCGGCCAAAGGCTGCAGAATAAAACGGGGAACTAAATAATTGTCTAACCCATCTTCCACCTTTAATGTATAATTTAATTTGTCTTCAAACCTTATTTTTTCAATCTGTAAATAAACATTCGCCATCTCTACTTCATCCTTTACTGTCGAGTAATTATTATTGCTATAATTAATGCTATACCGGAATAAGTCAGCCAATGCAATAGTCATCTTCCGGGCTTTCTTTCCATCAGTAATAGAAAGGTCCGCAATTGAGTTTAAGGCATTGTATAAAAAATGAGGATTGATTTTTGAATGCAGGGCATCTAACTCGGCTTTCGTTTTCAATGCCATCAATTTTGTTAACTCCAGTTCTTTCTCATTCATTTTACGTTTACGTTCCAGTTCCACATAATTAACAGCAGTATATATCAACCCGGTGACCAGGGCATTAATGTAAGCGAAAATCAGCGTTGCGTGAAGACTCTTAAACTTCATCCCGTTATCGATATAGTTTATTGCTGCATAAATAATAATTGCGGAAATAACAATAGATAAAATAATAACAGCATGATGTTTTATAAAAGACATTGTCTTTATGGCTGGGATACGGCTAACAAGCCAAACCGTATTAAAAACAAACAAAACGATTATTATAATCTGTCCTAATTGCTTCAAGATTAAATTCAGCAATCCCTTTTTAGAGACGCCTGTAATCATTTCCGGAGAAGTAAGTGCCAATAAAGCCGACATAATAAGAATTGCTATTGACAGTACTACAAGATTGCGTCTCAACCAAACATTTCCTATTCCCGAAAAAAGTCTTTTATTAATTGATAGAAGAAGGATTGCTACAGCAAGAAGAACCGTAGAAATAAGGATTAGAATTATCTGGATTATTAAAGAATAGTGCATGGTTAGTACTGGCAAGATATTAAAAACTGGCAGGTATAGTTATGCAGGGGTTCGTAAACTATCGTTTTTAAGGTGTGAACTGATTATATTGCAGGAAAATTTACTAATGATTATTGATTACAGGTCAGACACCGTAACCAAGCCAACACCCGGCATGATGGAAGCCATGATGACCGCTAAAGTGGGTGATGATGTGTTTGGTGAAGACCCCTCCATTAATGAACTGGAAAACTTGGGTGCCAATATGTTTGGTTTGGAAGCAGCACTATTCTGCCCTTCCGGTACCATGACGAACCAAATTGCCATCAAATGCCATACACAACCTGGTGATGAAGTAATCTGTGATGAAAGCTCCCATGTGTATCAATATGAAGGTGGCGGTATTGCTTTTAATTCCGGTGCGTCAGTAAAACTATTACAAGGCAGTTTTGGACGAATTACTGCTGAACAAGTATTGGCTGCTATACAGCCGGATGATGCACACCGGGCACATACAAGTTTAGTATCTCTGGAGAATACTTCTAATCGTGGCGGTGGAAGTTGTTATGATTTCAACGAAATAAAAAAGATACAGGCTGTCTGCAAAGAAAAGGGACTTGCTTTTCACCTTGATGGTGCAAGATTATGGAATGCATTAGTAGCAAAAGGAGAAACTCCAAAACAATACGGTGAAGTGTTTGACAGTATTTCAATCTGCCTTAGTAAAAGCTTAGGCTGCCCGGTGGGAAGTTTACTGCTTGGCAAAAAAGATTTTATAAAGAAAGCAAGAAGGATAAGAAAAGTATTTGGAGGTGGTATGCGACAAGCCGGTTTTATTGCTGCTGCCGGTATCTATGCATTACAAAATAATATTGACCGGCTTACAGAAGACCATGTACATACCAAACAAATAGCAGACGCTATTGCGAAAAAGGAATTTGTAAATCTGGTGCTCCCTGTTGAAACGAATATCATTATATTCGAATTAAAGGAAAACATACCAGCACCTGACCTGGTAGCTAAGTTAAAAGAACATTCCATTTTAGGCTATGCTATTTCTCCCAACAGGGTTCGCTTAGTTGTTCACTTAGACATTAATAAAGAAATGGTGACAAAAACCATTGAAGTCTTTAACCAATTATAATACCGAAGAAGCTATGTTACCAAAGGTCAATCCAACATCAACCAAAGCATGGACTGTATTACAACAGCATGCTGAAACAATGAAGAATACTCACCTGAGAGATTTATTTCACAATGATGCGGACCGGTTCAAAAAATATTGCCTGTGCCAGCATGAAATGGTTTTCGACTATTCGAAAAATATTATTAACGATACTACTATTCAACTGCTCTTACAACTGGCCGAAGAATGTAAATTAAAAGATGGCATTAATGCCATGCTGAATGGTGAACTGATAAATGAAACCGAGAAACGTTCTGTACTGCATACTGCCCTGCGGAATTTTTCTGACCGACCCGTTTATACAGAAGGAGATGATGTAATGCCGGAAGTAAAGAAAGTGCTTGGCAAAATGAAAACTTTCTCGAATGCTGTTCATAAAGGGAAGATGAGAGGATATACCGATAAGAAAATAAAATATATTGTCAATATCGGCATCGGCGGCAGCGACCTCGGCCCGCAAATGGTAACAGAAGCACTGAAACCTTATTGTGTTGATGATATTCAAACGTACTTCGTCTCCAACGTTGATGGTACTCATATCGCTGAAACATTAAAGAAGGTAAAACCGGAACGAACCTTATTTCTTATTGCATCCAAAACATTCACCACGCAGGAAACCATGACCAATGCACACACTGCAAGGGAATGGTTTTTGAAAAAAGCAAAGAATGAAAAACATATAGCCAGCCATTTCATTGCTTTATCTACCAATGAGAAAGAAGTTGTGAAGTTTGGTATTGATAAAAAGAACATGTTTGAATTTTGGGATTGGGTAGGTGGCCGTTATTCATTATGGAGTGCTATCGGCTTGTCTATCGCTTTAACGATCGGTTATAAAAACTTTGAAGAGCTATTAAAAGGAGCCCATAACTCAGACAATCATTTTACCAAAGAGCCTTTTGAAAAAAATATTCCTGTGCTGATGGCGCTGCTGGGAATATGGTATGTCAATTTTTTCGGTGCCCAATCAGAAGCTATTCTTCCTTACGACCAATACATGCACCGCTTTGCAGCCTACTTCCAGCAAGGGAATATGGAAAGCAATGGCAAAACTATTGACCGCAATGGTGAACCTGTTGAGTATGCTACCGGCCCGGTAATATGGGGCGAACCCGGCACTAACGGTCAACATGCTTTTTACCAGTTGATACATCAGGGTACTCCATTAATTCCCTGCGACTTTATAGCCCCGGCACAAAGTCACAATCCCATTGGTGACCATCATACGAAATTGCTGAGTAATTTTTTTGCGCAAACAGAAGCCCTCATGAATGGCAAAACAGAAGATGAAGCTGAAAAAGAATTGGAGAAGCAAGGGCTTTCATCCGAAGAAATTGCAAAGCTACTCCCCTTTAAGATTTTTTCCGGCAACAAGCCAACAAACTCTTTCCTGGTAAAAAAGATTACTCCATATACACTCGGAGAATTAATTGCCTTATACGAACATAAAATATTTGTACAAGGTGTTATCTGGAATATCTACAGCTTCGATCAGTGGGGAGTGGAATTGGGCAAACAATTGGCTAATAAAATATTACCAGAATTAATAACCAATGAGCCGGTAAACAATCATGATTCCTCTACCAACGGTTTAATAAATTCCTGGAAGCAAATGAAAAAATAGTGCTAATTTCAGGTTGCCTAAAATTCTGTTTATGAAAAAGATTTTTCTTCTTTTTGGAATTGCCGCCTTTTCTTCGGCTTCAGCACAGCAAAATGATTTGTTTGATATTCAAAAGCACCTGCAAAAGAAACAGGTGGAAGACAAAAAAATAGATGAAAAGAATAGTTTAGTTTTTCCATTTAAAAAACCTTTTATTCTAGTTGACCCTACTATAGGCAAGAAGCCGCTTGTATCCTACACTTTACCGAATGGTGATAAGGTTGTTATTTCCAGTTTAGATCATATGCCTTGTGTGAAACCGGACCCAAGTCAATTATACTTCATGCCCAATCTTGCATATAGCAGTGAATTCAACTTCTCTCCACAAAGGCCAAAGCCCGGTCAGATTCCTAATGGTTCAGTGCCCTACAGAATGATTGCTTCAAAATAAATAATCAGCCCCTTTTTTTCCCTGTCAATAGCATTTGCAATCAGTTCAAAAACTGCTTGATAACGATTACATTAAAAATACATTTTGCACACGGATGACACAGATTGGATTGATGAACACAGATTATTTTGATAAATCAAAATCCTTGATTTCTGCGTAGCAGAAAAATCCGTGTTTATCCGTTTAGTCCGTGTCATCCGTGTGCAAATTGTTGTCTGATAACCCCATTTATTATAGTTTACTTTTAATCTAATTGGTATGATCTATTTTCTTGCAGCATCTGTTAGCAATAAATATTTTCAAAAAAAATCCCTCCCGCATTAAACGGAAGGGATTTGTATATTATATGTATCGTTTCTTAGTTATTGAATAACCACTAATCCTGATACAGTAGTTTCTGCAGTGGTATTATTAACTTTTACCACATAGGTTCCAGCTGCAAGAGTACTAAGGTTAAAGTCCATCCTTAGGTAAGGACTGGTTGTAGAGCTCAGGAAGAATTCCTTCTCCGCTACTAATTGTCCATTCGACTTGTAGATAGAAACCACTCTCTTTTCTGCTGCAGAGCCATTGTAATACAATCTAACCTGGAAAGCTCCATCACTTGGGTTTGGATAAATCCACAACCTCTCGGATGCTTCTGCGCCGATTGTAATTGTACCCGCAGTTGCGGCCGATGAAGTGCAACCAGCCGCAGTTTTTGCAGTTACAACGTATGTTCCTTGTCGGTCAACATTTGCGGTAAATGTATTACCAGTAATGCCGGTAAGTACAGATCCGTTAAGTGTCCATACATAGCTTGCAGCAGCAGGTGTACTGGTTGCAGTTATTACAGAAGTCTGGCCAGGTGCCAGTGATAAATCAGTAGCTGATAAAGTAACCACTGGCAGTGGATTTACTGTAAGCGTTGCTGAACCAGAATTCGTTGTACCTGCACATGGAGATGCAGTAAGCACTGCACGGTAGCGATTACCATTCATTGATAATGTTACTCCTGTAGCTGTATAAGATGCTGAAGTAGCACCTGCAATATTTGTCCAGGTAACACCGGCATCGGTGCTTACCTGCCACTGATATGCCAGAGGATTTCCACCTAAAGCACTTACCGTAAATGTGGCGTTATTACTAACACAAGCTGATACATTAGCAGGGTTTACTACACCTGATACCGGAGCTACTACTGTAACAGGTATTACAGTCGGTGCACTTGTACATGGTGTAGCAGTGCTGTACACTACAGAATAATTAGTAGTTGAAGTTGAAGTACCAGTAGTTGGTCTTACATAGATACTGTTGGCAAGTGAGCCTGCTACATAAGGAACTGTACCGGCTGCATCTATAAACATAGTAGCTGGTGCAGTAGAAGTCCAAACTCCTGTTGCAGGTGCGCCGTAAGTTATAGTGATTGACCAGTCCGTTAAAGTACCAACATCACCAAGATACCAATCTGATAGCCCTAATACCCAGTTACCATTTAGTATTGTAGTTATAGCAGACCATGGCATGCCATTAGGTGCAGTCTGGAAGGCCCCAGATGGACCATACCCCTGTAATCTATCCGCAGCAAAAGTTCCGGTTCTTGGAGCCGGTGCCCCACTAAGTGGCGTAACAGATGTAGAACTAATAACGGTATTCACGAAACCATCTGAACTATTGCTTCCTGTACCACCATCAAGTTCTCCTATAAGGTTCATGAGAACCCCATTAGGTGCTCTAACTGTTATCTCAAGATCCCCTACATATGTATGAAGAGGAATATTTATTTTAATACTCACATTGCTAACAATTGCTCCAGCAGGGATACCAGAAACGGGAATTGTACTAAATACTCCCGCAGGACTATCATCTGGTATTGGTAGCGGTGTATTATTAGTAAATGTTACTGTTGCAGGCGAAGATGCATTGGTTAAGGTTAACTGTTGGATGGAACCTGCACAAATTGTAGCAGCTGCCGGGTTAACAGTAGCCACAAGTGGATTAACAGTTAACGTAACAGGAATGCTAAAGTCAACCGCAGTACAAGGGCCTGCCATTACAGCACGGTACTGATAGCCACTCAATGTACCAGGCACATTAGTTAGTGTCAATGTAGTGGTAGTAGCCCCGGAGAATATTCCTCCATTAGTTACAGTAGTCCATGGAGCCGCAGCAGAAATTCTTTGCTGCCATTGATAAGTTAATGCTGAGCCGGTAGCTGTTACAGAGAAACTGGCATTACCAGAACACTGAATACTTGTACTGGAAGGTTGTGTAGTAAACACTCCCTGAATACAAGGCTGAATATTTACGGTATAATCTTCTACTTGCCCATAGACTGCATTACCACAAGGGAATGGTGCATCAAATGCCGCATCAAACATTCTCACCCTCATTCTTGTAGGACCAACTGTTGCAGTGGTCGGTATAGTAATGATGCCTGTAAGTGGGCCAGCACCATTTCCGGTAAGAACGGCTAACTCACCGGCATCAGTAAGATCTCCATCCTGGTTATAATCTATCCAAACAGCAACCTGGTCAGAACTGAATCCACCGGAAATTGATACAGTGATTGGTGCAGCCTGCCCATGAACCATTGTAGTTGAAATTCCAGAAAAATTCTCATATCCTGCAGTAGAAGTTGAGGTATTATTTATAGTACCATAAGTTACATTTGAAATTTTCTCAAAGGCAAGACTTGTTGCACCACCTGCACAATAACAATTGGTTACTACATCCCGTACTACCTGCAATGGAGTGGATGTTCCTGTATTTGCTCCGCAAGTAACTCTTACCCTGTACCAGGTAGTTGCAGCTTGTGTAGTTGTTAAAGAGAGGCCGTTAGCACCTGCAATATTCGTATAAGTAACATTATCAAGTGATGATTGCCATTGATAGGATAAGCCGCTGGTAGTAGGTAAAGGCAGTGTAAGTGTAAAAGGAATATTTGGACAAACAGGATTCGGACCAGTTATGTTGCCTGGTACTGGTGTACCTGTACAAGGAGTTGGGAATGTTCTGTAAGTAACATTATCTACGCCAATATAATTAGAGTTGGCACCGAATGGTCCGCCATTCTCTACAAAATACCTGAAAGCCAGCCGACCTGAAATGGGACCTGCTAAGCCTGAAATAGTAACCGTATATAATGTCCACACTTCAGGGTAAGCAGTAGTGGAATAGGTTGGGTTAATATCTACCAGTAAAGTAGTAAAGTCTCCCACACTTGTATTAGTAGCACCAACATTTACACTGCCGCCATTGGTACTCATTCTTACCTGTAGCCTGTCGGGGAAAACACCGCCGCCAGTAGCTGCACGGGTATAAAATGTAAAAATATCACCATTAGTAAGAGTTACATTAGGTGCAAAAAGCCAGTTACTAATAGTAGCAGCACCTGCAACATTTTGAAAATTAGCAAACGCATAAGAATTTGTCGCCCCATTTTGAGCAGGGAATACTGCAACAATTCCCTGCGCCCAACCCGGGTTTGTTCCCACAGGAGTACTAAGGTTTTGCTGGGCCCAACCTGCGGGCACAACCGTAGTAAAGCCTTCGCTAAAAACAATCTGCGATTTTGAAGTAAGGTTAAACGAAACAAAAATCAATGCAGTGGCAAAGATTTTCATGCAGTAAGACCGTAAACTTCTGAGAGTAAAATTTGTTTGCATAATGTAAGTTTTAATTAATCAAAAAAACCCGTCATAATGATGACAGGTATTTAATAGTGTAATACTATCTCCGAAAAAAAAATTTATTGCTAAAGTAAATTTTCATCATACCAGTACTATTAGTTACAAAAAAAGTTGCCCCGCATTAATTGGTTACCGGGCAATTTAAGAACTACCATTTATCCACCTCTTCTGTATTCTTATCGGGTGCAGCACTTACTTCTGCTACTGTAACTGGTTCCTCGCTTTTCTCAGCCACAATTTCCGTTATTGATTCAGCGCTATTGTTTTTTATTGTCTCAGTTGCATTGCTTTCAGCATCTCCGTTTGTATGATTCATTTCATCAGGATTTTCATCATGATTAAAAGCATCAAAATCAAAGTCGGGCATCAAATCTGTTTTTACATAATCCACGGCTTCGCCAAGTGCTTTTACAAATTTGTTGAAATCCTCTTTGTATAAAAAAATCTTATGCCGGTCATAACCATTGTCATCAAACCGTTTACGACTTTCAGTAATTGTGAGGTAATAATCGTTGCCGCGGGTAGCTCTTACATCGAAAAAATAGGTTCTTCTTTTTCCGGCACGGATGCGTTTACTGTAAATGCTCTCTATTTTCTTGTCATTGTTCTCGTAAGCCACTGTTATAAGTTTTTAGCAGTTAGGGAATTGCTTTGGTTTTGGGTCTTACAAATATAGAGATGTTTTTGGAACAGCCAAGAGGAAGAAAAGAGCTTATTTAAGGTCTTTTTTTTCTAAATTGCAAATTGGCTTTATATGGTTGCATGGAAGCTCAATATGAAGAACTACCTTCTTGTTGCTGTTGCCGGGCATAGAGTCCGGCGTAGTACCCTTTTTTGGATAGTAGTTGATGGTGGGTACCCTGTTCTACAATAGCTCCATCATCCAGCACAACTATTTTATCAAAATTAAAGAGGGAAAAAATCCGGTGGGTGATGATAATAGCTGTTTTATCCCGAAGGTATTCATTCAGGTTCCCGATTATTTCCTTTTCCGTCCTGGCATCTACCGCACTCAGGCAATCATCAAAAATAACAAGGCCGGGATTTTTGATTAAAGCCCGGGCAATGGAAATCCGTTGCTTCTGCCCCCCGCTTAATGTTACCCCCCTTTCGCCAATCATAGTATCATACTGTTGAGCAAACCCGGCTATCTCTTTATCCACACTTGCCTGACGGGCGGCTTTTTCCACTGCGGCTTTATCTGCTTTACCAATTCCAAAACCGATATTGTTTTCTACCGTTTCGCTAAACAAAAAAACATCTTGTGGCACATAGCTTATTTGCTCCCGCAAAGATTTAAAATCGTACTGTTGAACATTTATGTTATCCAGTTCTACCTTCCCACTGCTAACATCATACATCCGCAGTAGCAGATGGGCTACAGTTGATTTGCCGCTTCCCGTTCTGCCAACAATCGCTACTTTCTCCCCTTTTTTAATCTGGAGACTAAAATTTTTCAATGCCCGGATACCCGTGTGCGGATAAGTAAAACTGACATCCGCAAAATCAATATCTCCCTTCAACAATTGTTTAACAGCACCAACCGGATTTTGAATAGATGATGGGGTTTCCAAAAATTCATTTATCCTTTTTTGTGAGGCAGCCGCCCGTTGAATCATACTGGCGGTAAGCCCAATGGCACTTACGGGGAAGGTGAGCATATTCACATACATAACAAATTCCACTATTGTTGCCAGGTTGGTCTTCGCCGGATTAGCAATATGATGTAATCCACCAATCATAATGGTAAGCAAAGTGCTTAACCCGATCAGGAAGGAGATAGAAGGAAAATAAATAGCTTCTACTTTAGCCAGCCCGGTTGCATTTTTTTTATAAGCCTCGCTGTTTTTAGAAAAGAAACCAAGCATTGCTTTTTCCTGCACAAAAGACTTAATAACCCTTATCCCGGAATAAGATTCCTGTGCATTGGTAGTAAGGTCAGACAATGAAGCCTGTATCCGTTCACTTTTTTTATTAATTGTGTTATTGACAAAATAAATGGTGATGGCAAGTATAGGCAGGGGTGCTAATACATACATTGTAAGTTCTGCATCTCTTTGCACCATAAAAAAAACACTGAGAGAGATAATTGCTACCAGGTTGGCCAGGTACATGATAGCCGGTCCGGTAAACATCCTTACCCGGCTTACATCTTCTGCAATGCGGTTCATCAGGTCGCCGGTGCTATGCGTTTTATAAAAAGCAGTATCGAGATGCTGGTAATGCGAATAAATTTCATTCTTCTGATCATATTCGATATGGCGGCTCATTACAATAATTGTTTGCCGCATGAGGAATAAAAAGAAACCACGAAGTAATGCCAGTATTAAAATAATAATACCGCAAAGAGCCACTATTTTAACCCAGGTAAATTCTGAACCTGTTATCCAGCCAGTAACTTTATTAACGAGTATATCGTATTTAGGAGGATGCTGAGGTGCTATGTAGCCGGGAAAAAGCTTTTGTACAAAGTCAATTACAAAACCAGTAACCTGCGGCGATAAGACGTTGAAATAATTAGATAAGAACACAAAGACGACCCCAATTCCGAGACGGATACGATACTTCCAGAAATATTTATTAAGGGGCTTTAAATGCTTCAATTCAACTTGTTTGCAGCGAAATTAGTTGATGCAGTATTATTATTTGAAGATAAAAGATGGGTGGTTATTTACTACACTAATAAATGGTAGTGCAATTAAATTTATTGCTTGTAAAAAAAGGCTACCGAAAACAGCAGATTGATTTTGCCTGAAACATTGCTGCCCTTATTTTTGCCCCGGAGAGATGGCAGAGCGGTCGAATGCGGCGGTCTTGGCCACAGGCTTCTGCGGAAAAACCGTTGAAGCGAAAGTTTCCGGGATTGGAAAAATATCAACCATATATTACTGTGGTTTTTTTTTATGCCCTTTTATACCTACATAATCAAAAGTGAGAAGACTGGCCGGTTTTATTTTGGCCATTGCAAAGATTTCACCATACGATTGAACAATCATAACAAAGGAAAAGTGAGGTCAACAAAGGGCGGCAGGCTCTGGATATATTACTATTTAGAAGAATTTTCTACCAAATCAGAAGCTTTTCAAAGAGAGCAATTTTTCAAATCTTTCGAAGGCAGAAAATGGCTATATGAAAATAGCATACTAAAAACAGCAGATTGATTTTGCCTGAAACACCGCTGCCCTTATTTTTGCGCCGGAGAGATGGCAGAGCGGTCGAATGCGGCGGTCTTGAAAACCGTTGAAGCGAAAGTTTCCGGGGGTTCGAATCCCTCTCTCTCCGCAGACAACATAATTAATTGTAACAAATCCTTGTAAACACAATGTTTTCAGGGATTTGTTGTTTAAAGACTGCCTCTCATCATCGTTTATGATTTCTTAGTTATTATATTCAACCATGAGCTTTACCAAAAATAAAAACGACCTGGAAACAAAAGAAGGCGACAAGCCTTCCCGAAAAAAGCCCATGTACCCGGTAAACAATGCGCTGCGGCATTACCTGAAACTGCATGGCCGTGAAGTGAAACTGCCCGTTACTTATACAAACCTGCTGAATTATACCTGGTCAACACCAATAAAAGATAAGAATGGTAAGGATACCCTTTGGGAAAAATTGTCGTATGATAGCCGTGACTGGGATTATATACGGGATGGACTGGTAAAAATCTATGCTGTGCTGAAAACGGAAGGTGATTTTAGTTTCATCAGCCATCTTGATGTGGCCAGGGTTGACTATTGCACTTTTGGCAACTCCCACCCTTTTCGCATCCGCATCGTCAACAAATTCAATGACAACTACGACCATTATTATATTAAAGTGGCAGATGCTTCCCGTATTTATGGATTAGAACTGGAGCATATACTTTCTCCCAACCGCATTACGTTTTTTACCTGCGACAATACGTTGGTGGAAGAACATATTCCCGGCATACCCGGCGATGCTTTCATTCAGCAAATGATGAATGCACCCGAGACCAATAAAATACGGCTGGCCAAAGAGTTTGTCAAATTCAATGAACGTTGCTTTGTTCGCCTGCTGGGTGATATGCGTAGCTATAATTTTGTAGTGGACATCACTCCAGATATAGAAGATTATCAATACCGTATCCGCTGTATTGACTTTGACCAGCAATCGTATGAAGGAAGAAGAAATTTATACCTGCCACAATTTTTTAAAGAAAACTATGCCTTTGTTGAATTATCCCTCTCCCACCTGAATAAAGAATCTATCGAACAATACCAGTTTGAAGAACGAACCATGATCACTTTCCGAATGGTTTCATCCCGGTACCGCATCAAACAGCTATTGGACATCATGACAAAAGATGAAATCTCCACACCTGATAAAGTAGTTCAGCTAAAAGATGAGTTAAAAAGCTATTTCGGAACCACTATTTTTCAAAAATGTAAATCAATGGGTGATGTGGTTAAAACGCAACTGAAACAAACCCTGAGAAAAAATCTGTTGCTCGTTCAAAAAAATACGGGTAAGAATAATGACTGAGTATGTTAACACCGGCTGCACTTCATATTTTCTCTAATACAATTTTACCGTAGAGAACATGAGCAAATGAGATATCGCAGAGAGTCTCAGGGTAAACTTGGCAGTCTCCTTTTTGCTGCGATGAAAAAAACATCAAAATTTGAAATTCTACCCTAACACCTGTTTGCAATTCTAATTAAATAAATCAGTTAATTTAGCAGCATTCTAAGGATCAACTGCATTATTCTATTATTAAAATCAACTAAACTCAGAAATGAAAAAGTACAGAGCCGGTGTGCTGTTCGGTGACGAACTGGAAGCACTTTATAAAGATGCCAAAGACAATCAGTTTGCATTGCCTGCAGTAAACACTATTGGTACCAACACCATCAATGCAACACTGGAAACTGCTGCAAAAGTAAATTCACCAGTTATCATTCAATTTTCAAATGGCGGTGCTCAGTTTATTGCTGGTAAAGGAATGCCAAATGATAAACTACAAGCAAACATTTCGGGTGGCATCTCTGGTGCTTTACATATTCATAATGTAGCAAAACATTATGGTGTGCCGGTTGTGCTGCATACCGACCATGCTGCCAAAAAATGGTTGCCGTGGATAAATGGATTAATTGATGCAGGCGAGGAATTTTTTAAAGAAAAAAAGCAGCCTCTTTTCAGCTCTCACATGCTTGACCTGAGCGAAGAACCGCTGGAAGAAAATATTCATACTTCAGTTGAATACTATAAGAGAATGGCTCCGCTGGGCATGAGTATCGAAATTGAACTCGGTGTTACAGGTGGTGAGGAAGATGGCGTAGATAACAGCGATATTGATAATGCTAAATTATATACACAGCCAGAGCATGTAGCTTATTCTTACAAAGAACTAAGCAAGGTTGGCAATATGTTCACCGTAGCTGCTGCATTTGGGAATGTGCATGGCGTATATAAATCAGGCAACGTTCAACTTACCCCGGTAATCCTACACAACAGCCAGGTGTATATTGAAAAAGAATTGAAGACCGGGCCTAAGCCTGTTTATTTTGTTTTTCACGGTGGCAGTGGTTCACCACAACACCAGATAAGAGAAGCCATTGGCTACGGTGCTATTAAAATGAATATTGATACGGACCTGCAATGGGCTTTCTGGGAAGGTATTCTTGAAAATTATAAAAAGTATGAAGCTTACCTGCAAGGTCAGCTTGGCAACCCGGATGGTGATGATAAACCGAATAAGAAACATTACGATCCAAGGGTATGGCTTCGCAAAGGCGAAGAAACATTTATCAAACGCCTTGAAGTGGCTTTTGATGATTTAAATTGTATTAATCGAAATGCTTAGTACAAATTTTTGTGTGGAAGCATGCTAAAATTAATTCGTAAGTAACGCAACGAACACAAAGGATTGCACATAGTACACAACATATTGCTGTGTCAATAGCTTACTTTGTGTTCGTTGTGTTTCTTGGTGTACTTCGTGTTACAAACAAATTTTATTGGCATTTTTCCGTAATATGAAAATCAATGAGCAGTTACCTGTTATATTATGTGGTAATTTCATCCATCAAATAGTTGGTTTTGTATGAACAAAGAATTTTATAATCATATTTACCAGCGGCAGCAGGAAGTAGAACCTGTTCCTCCCAATGAAGTAATTGCCGCCTGGATAACAGAGTTGTTTGCCATTATTTTTCCCGAGAGAACTGAAACGATGAGTAGCTCTGCTAAGGAAGTGGAAACTGTATTCAACCGCTTGAAACTACAGCTTGTTACCATCATGAATGCAACAAGAGCTTGTGGTAATTGTGACAGCACAGAAAAAGCAAATCAATTCTTTTCAAATATTCCTGAACTATACCGGGTGTTGAATACGGATATAGATGCTTTACTGGACGGTGACCCGGCGGCAAGATCAAGGTTTGAAATAATCAGAGCCTACCCCGGTTTCTTTGCCATATTTTTTTACCGGGTGGCTCACCAGTTGTTTTTAGCAGATATTCCTTTGCTGCCCCGCATCATTACAGAACATGCACATTCAAAAACAGGAATTGACATACATCCGGCAGCTTCTATCGGCGAATACTTTTTTATTGACCATGGCACCGGCATTGTAATTGGTGAAACCTGCCAGATTGGTAACCATGTAAAATTGTACCAGGGTGTTACGTTGGGTGCATTAAGCATCAGTAAAAAACTGGCCTATACCAAACGGCATCCTACCGTAGAAAATCATGTAATTATTTATTCAGGTGCTACTATTCTTGGCGGCGATACGGTTATTGGCCATCACAGCATTATTGGTGGAAATGTATGGCTTACAAAAAGTATTGCTCCCCACTCTACTGTTTATCACCGTCCCGATATTGAAGTTGTAGAACAAATCAAATCATAATTATGCACGGCATTGCAGATCTTGTAGGTAACACACCGTTAGTTGAATTAAAAAAACTAAACCCTAATCCCAACGTAACCATCTATGCAAAATTAGAAGGTAATAATCCCGGTGGCAGTGTAAAAGACCGTCCTGCATTAAACATGATCCGTGCTGCATTGGAAAGAGGTGACATAAAAGCCGGTTCCAAACTGATAGAAGCTACCAGTGGCAATACCGGTATTGCATTAGCGATGATAGCCCGGCTATACGATCTCGATATTGAATTAGTAATGCCCTCTACTTCTACAAAGGAAAGAACTTTAACGATGGAAGCCTTTGGTGCCAAGGTAACACTGTTGGAAAACATAGAAGTGTGCCGTGACTATGCCGACGAAAAGGCTGCCCGTGGTGAAGCGTTTATACTGAACCAGTTTGCTAACCCGGATAACTATGCGGCCCATTATAAAACTACCGGACCCGAGATATGGAGAGACACCAATCAATCCATTACTCACTTTGTAAGTTCGATGGGAACTACCGGCACCATCATGGGTTGTTCAAGATATTTCAAAGAGAAGAACCCGGCTATACAAATTGTCGGTTGCCAGCCTACGGAAGAATCATCTATTCCGGGTATCCGCAGATGGCCTGTAGCTTATTTACCTAAAATATTTGAACCGGAAAGAGTGGACAGGGTAATGGATGTATCACAAGATGAAGCTACGAAGATGGCAAGACAGTTGGCGAAAGTAGAAGCCATCTTTGCCGGCATGAGCAGCGGCGGTGCTGCTTCGGCTGCTATTCGTTTGGCAAAAGAAATTGATAAAGGCGTTATTGTATTTATTGCCTGCGACCGTGGTGACAGGTATTTAAGCAGTGATTTATTTGGGTGATACTTTTAAATCAACTTGTCTGCTTTTTTAGAAATTTTTGAAGAACAATGAAATTGGATTGTCCTAATTTACTAAGATTAGTTTGTCCGGCTTTATCAGCTGCTCCAATCAGGCTTACTGACTTAAAACCAGTCAGGCTATTTATAAAATTTGCCCTGTAAAACCTGTCCCAGCATTGTATTTCTGAATTTTGGAACAATGCCATTTAATTAAATTATTTACCCTTAAACAATATAAAAGAATAATTGTTTAATAGGTAAGTTATCTGATAGCTGTCTTATATTTCAAATAAGCAGGTATATTTACTTGAGTTTTAATCCAGTCAGTTTATTGCTTTTAAGAACTACAGAATTATGAGGAAAGACAAATTTTGTGCTTGAATTTTTTAAATCAATTAATAATCAACTAAAAAAACCTGACAGCATGTTTAATAAATTTAAAGCATCTGAATTAATAATATTAATAACCGTAATCGTCCTCATTTTTGTATCAGAGTATTATTACATGGTACTGAAAGACCCGATGCGGGCAATTTTCATAGGCTTGTGGCCACCAACTATTCTGGGTTTACTCATCTATCTTAATTTAAAAAGAAAACAATAACGCCATGGAAAATGTAGACCTTATAGTACTCACTGCCATCATTTCGGTACTCTTCCTGGTATTTATTATCGCTACTTTCAGAGAGTTCAGCGAAAGCAACAAAACACCTTTTAAAGGAGGTAAAGAAAAAGGTATCCGTGCAGATATGATTCAGTTTGTAGGAAGAATTTTTACAGATGAAAAAATAGACCCAAAAGAAAAAAGGGAATTATTAAATATCGTTAAAAAAACGCTTAGTGAGATGGAAAGTAATGAAGAAAGTGATAATAGTCCGGTGTAATAGTCTATGCCAATGATTGTTTTCTAGCCCGGTCTTGAGGGCAGCGGAAAAGGCATTTAGCAAATAAACAAAACTCTTTTACGGGGTATGGGCTGTAAGACAAGTTGTCCCGACTATTTCGGGATCGGATGGAAAAGAACCTTTAAAAATCCGAGAACTCCGCAGGATGCAAAAAGACAATATCAATATGAGAAACATTATGCTGGTATTCCGGCATGGTAGAGATTTTTTTCCAGTACGGATCCTGCCCAAAAATTTTCCAATGCGCATTTCTATCAGCCATATTTTCAAAACAGGTCATATATAGCAGGTTGGGCATTTTACTGCCTGCTAATACACTGCTGTAAAAAACAGCATTAAAACCGAGCCGTTTAAATAAACCGATTTCATCACCCTCGTTAAACATCTTTACCTTATTGGCAAATATTTTCTCTGTGGCACTTTCGTAACTCCGCAGTTCATAAACCCTATCTTTTTTGGGCGATGTTAATACCGGCAATTGCATTTGCGCAGCCATTGGAAATGCCTTTAACAGAATAACTTCCATCCTGGTATAAGGAGGTTTGGTATAAACTGCATTTAAGTATTCTGCACCGGCAGATAAGTAAATGTTATCATTATTCAATTTATCAGCAAGCTTATTGATTATATCCATTTTTTTCACCGGCATAAAAACATACAGCAGTTTATTAGCCGAAGTATCATTGGCTATTGCAGTAAACACTCCAATTTTAGTGATACCGGCCCGGTGCAGGGCAGGCAGCAAAGCGTCTTGCAGGTATTTATTTAGAACGATTCCCTGGCTATCGGTACTGTAATGATAAACGGTGAGCTGATAGATTTCTTTTGCTGGTTTATACCCGGCAAAAGATACGGAGAACGAAAAAGAAATAAAGCATAAAAACAAAATTCTTTTCATACACTTTTTTTAAAGAAACACAATTTTTAATACAAGTGAAAGTAAGCAACTTATCTTAACAGCGACTACAACTATAACCTTGGTTTTGGCGTTTGTATTTTTTACCACCCATTGTGATAAGCGATTTTAACCGAAGTTTTGG
The DNA here is from genome assembly GCA_046598205.1 of Chitinophagaceae bacterium. Taxonomy (GTDB): domain Bacteria; phylum Bacteroidota; class Bacteroidia; order Chitinophagales; family Chitinophagaceae; genus JJ008. Next base: position 3,158 of record JBKJIX010000189.1, on the reverse strand, counting down.
GAGTCTTGAATTCATGTGGTCGGTGGAGATACATCGGCAAGCTCAGTACACCGACCACGGCGTGTTACTTTTTTGAGAACACCTGTCAAGGCGGAAAACACCAACCACAGCCTAATACTCTTTGGGGAACACCTGCCAGGACGGAAGAAAAACACCAACAGAGGCGTGATGTTTTTTTGCTGAACTCCTGCCAAGGGTAAGAGTACAACATTTGAACAAATATGAGCTTTTATTCATAAATTCAGTGACGGTTATAAAATAGCGAATCAATATTTTGCCATCAACTCAAAGTCCTGAGCCTAATAATAAATTCAAAAAAGTATGTCAGAATATAAATTAGAAAAAGTATTCCCTGTAATAAAAAGTATTATTAGAGAAATTAATCAGATCAATGATAAATGGGCAGATAGAGACTCAATAAAGGATAAATTATTAATGAATAAATCCCTCAACGCATATATTCATGAAATTAAAAACCTCAAAAGAGATGATGAATGGATAGCAGGGAATATGGTAGATTGGTTTAGTGCACATTTTACAAAAGGGACCAATTTTATGGAAGAATATCGAAAAGAATTTGAAAAAAAGAGAGTTGAAAAAATAAATTCAAAAGGAATAAAACGTAAAATTTGGGCTTATAAAGTTTTAACAACCAATATACCGGAAGAAATTGATGCATCAGAAATAAACCCTTATAATGAAGGTGCTGCTACTAAGATTTATGTAAACAAGTATGAAAGAAATAAAAAAGCCCGAGATGAATGCATATCCTATCACGGGTATGATTGCAAGGTATGTGGTTTCAATTTTAAGAGCATTTACTCACCTATTGGAGAAAAGTTTATTCATGTTCATCATTTGATGCCCATTAGTAAAATTCGCAAGGAATATGAAGTAAATCCAATTACTGATTTAATTCCAGTTTGTCCAAATTGTCATGCAATGTTGCACGATAAAAACCCACCATTGACAATTGAAGAGCTAAAAAAGATAATTTTAAGAAATAAGGTTATCAAATAAAAGGTGTTTTTAATTATTTGAATCGATAAATATTTTTTTACATAAGCCTATCATTTCATCTGCAAATTCAGACAAAATAGCATTATTTTTTCCCTTATCCGCTAATATAGAGGCTATAGAATTATAATACCATGATTGCTTTTACTTTGCAGACGAGTCTCCCAGCCCGGCCTGGTGAGTAGCGGACTCGTCGTTATTTTACAAATACTTCACTTTAAAATTTGGTTCTCCGGCCAAACTTTCAAACTCATGGTCGCCGGTAATTAATGTAGCTTTCTTTTTTATGGCCAGTGCTGCTGCAAAGGCATCAACAAAAGATAGTTTAAACCGGGCTTTAATTTTCGCCGCTTCTAATGAATTGGCCAGGTCAGCTTCCGCAAAATGAAGAGGGAATTGCAGCATAGCCGCCCATACTTTTTCTGCTTTTGCGGCTCCGTCTTTCCGGTAACTCATGTAGTATACTTCGCCTGCATTCACAACCGTGATATATAACTCATGTTTATTTTCTGCGGCCTCATGTAGCAACTTTTCCACAGCATCAGCCCCTTCTTCATTCCTGAAAAAGGCTAGTAAGGCATAACTATCTAAAATGAAATTAGCCATACTCCTTATTTTCGTTTGCTGTTTTTATGAAGGCGCAGCTTTCTTTCTTCCATCTGCTTTTCTTCTGCTTTTATTTTTTTAATCTCCTCCTTCAGGTTGCCGGTGGAGCTTAAAATTCCCCGGAAAGCATTGAAATACTCCTTGTTCATGGGCCGTATCACTACGGCACCATCTTTTTCTTCAAAAACAATTTTTACACCTGATTCAATACCATACTTATTTCGCAACCGCTTTGGTATCAGCAATTGACCTTTTGAAGTTAACACAGACGTTTCCATATTTTTTAATTTTAGTACCCTAAATGTATAAAAGTATTACAATATAAAAAAGTGTTACTTTATATATTTTGGAAACTTTAGTAAATTGGTTATAAAGCCCGGAGCGTAGCGAGGACTTGTAGTCCCGCATCAAGTACGGGATAAACTCCCAGCCGGAACTAAAGTTGGGATATGCACTGGCGATGACAGCCCATAATACAAGATGCCTCCTATCGTCGGCATGATAAAGACTCGTTCCCGCCTTCGGAATAGCTACGGCGGGCAAGCCTTATCTTTGTCCTCTAACGAACAATCCATGAACCTAGAATTCAATAAGAACGAAGACGTCTTAAAACAAAGCCTCAGCGATATGCGCCGCAGGCTGGAAAAGATATATGAAGGCGGCGGAAAAAAAGCTATTGATAAACAACACGAAAAAAATAAACTCACTCCAAGAGAACGGATAGACTACCTCATTGATAAAGACAAACCCTTTATTGAAATGGGTGCATTTGCCGGTTTTGAAATGTATGAAGAACAAGGTGGCTGCCCTGCCGGTGGCACCGTGGCCGGTGTGGGTTATGTAAGCGGCAGGCAATGTATCATCGTTGCTAACGACCAGACCGTGAAGGCCGGTGCCTGGTTCCCTATTACCGGTAAAAAGAATTTGCGGATGCAAGAGATGGCCATGGAAAATCATCTGCCGGTTATTTATCTGGTAGACAGTGCCGGTGTGTTTCTTCCGATGCAGGATGAAATATTTCCTGATAAAGAACATTTTGGCCGCATCTTTCGTAACAATGCCCGCATGAGTGGTATGGGCATTACACAAATAGCTGCGGTAATGGGTGCTTGTGTAGCAGGTGGTGCTTACCTGCCCATCATGAGTGATGAAACTTTGATGGTGGAAGGCAATGGTTCTATCTTTTTGGCAGGTTCTTATTTGGTAAAAGCCGCCATTGGTGAAGACATAGATAATGAAACTCTCGGAGGTGCGATAACACACACAGAAATAAGCGGCATTGCCGATTATAAATTCAAGACCGAACAGGAATGCATGGACCATATAAAAAAAATAATGGGCATGCTTGGTGAGAAACCAAAAGCTGGTTTTGACAGAATAGCATCGAAAGCACCGGCAAAAAATGCAGAAGAACTCTACGGCCTGTTTCCTCATGATGGCAAACCGTATGATATGCTGGATGTGATTGAAAGAATTGTTGATGCGTCGACTTCGCTCAGCACAGGCTCAGAATTCGAACAGTTCAAAGAAGATTA
>JBKJIX010000220.1:0-9519 GCA_046598205.1 Chitinophagaceae bacterium | reverse complement strand
ATATTATAAACCCATCAGGTCAAAAGTTGAAAACTCTTGATTCGCCAAATGACGATGAAGGCGAAGAACCGGTTTTTATAGAAGCATCTCAAGAAGGTAAATACAATGTTATTATCTATCCATTAAATGATGAATGGACAGAAGCAGATAAAAAACGCTGGCAGACTGCAAATCCCCGAAGAAGCTTTGACTCATTATTGTTGGCAATTAAAGAGCAAAATCAAGGCAAATATGAAATAAATAATTATAAAGTTTTAAGTGCTGCCGAATGTAAACAAAAGCTAAATGATGAGAAGGAAGAAGAACGCCTCAATAAACAAAAACCAATACAATGGTTAACTGATAATGTTCATCCACTTAAATCGGTAGTTGCAGGTTCTGGCTTTGAAGATCTGCAATGGCTGAAACCCGTGTTAGAAGATGTAAAGTATGTAGGCTTAAGGTGAAGCTACACATGGTACAAGAGAATTTTTTCAGATGAAGCATCGCATGCTGGAATTTTTGGTGAAGCAAATGGGCTTCACTGCTTTTGCAATGGAAGCATCGTACCAGGGGTGCGAAAACATTAATAATTACATCCTGTATGGTAGAGGTGATGCACATTCCGCTCTTGCATCTCAGGGCTTTTGGACATGGGATACCGAAGAAGTAATTGATATGATAGAATGGATGCGGAAGTATAACCAAACAGTTTCTGAAAATAAAAAGATTCGCTTTTTTGGTTTTGATATTCAACATTTCGCTAAAAGTGGCGCAATTGATTCTGTAAGAAATTATCTAAAGAAGGTGGATACTACATTGGCTAAACAAAACGACAAACTGCTCCAATGGCTTTATCAACAAGATTCTGGTAAAACTTTGTACACAGTTATTACGAATTCTATGCAAGGAGATACAGGGTATGTATCAGTTGACACACTCAAGAATCAGTTATCTGATTTACTTGTATCACTGGCTATGAGGAAAGGTGATTATATTTTACGTTCATCTGAGAGTGAATATGCAAAGAGTTTCTACAATGTTACCAATGTACTCCAATTTGTGGAAACATATAATCCTAAGAATCAAAAAATGCAGTTAACGCAAGATAGAGATTACTACATGGCAAGCAACTTTATGAATTTTGTTCAACAAAATCCTGAAACCAAAATAGCTATTTGGGCTCACAATTCACATATATCAAAAAACACTTTTTTTAAACAATTTGGTGGCTTGTTAAAACTTGCATTCGGTAATAAATATTTTCCAATAGGATTTGCATTCAATAAAGGAAGCTTTCAGGCAATAGAATTAAACAATGGTAAAAATGGCGGTTTAAAAGAGTTTACAGTACCCGACGCAAAAGAAGGTTCACTGGAATGGTATTTTGCTCAAACAAAGAAGGGTAACTCAATTGCAAACTTCCGGCAGAGAAATTTACCTGCGTATATTCTTAATTTTCTTGAATCTGATTTACCGTCCAGAAATTGGGGAGGTTCCGCAAATCTAAATACATACACAAGTGATTATCGCTCTTATAAATTAATAAATGATTTTGACGCCGTTATTTTTATTGATTCTACAACCAGAGCAAGACCAACACCTACGGGTATCAGATAGGTTTCGAAGAACTGAAATGTTCTGCTTTCAATACTGTTAGCCACACATAATAAACATTCAGCTATGAGAAAAATTATTTTTTCCTTTTTCTTTGTTTTGAGTGCATTGTCTCTTAATGCACAAGAAAACATAGATACAATACTCATACAAAAGATCAGAAACGAAGCATTCAATAACTCCAAAGTAATGAACACTGCTTTTTATCTCACTGAGGTAAGTGGAACCAGATTAACCGGTTCACCCGGATGGGATCGGGCAGCAAATTGGACAAAAGATCAACTTAATGAATGGGGACTTCAAAATGTTGTATTTGAAAAGTGGGGAGAGTTTGGAAAGGGCTGGGAAATTAAAAAAAATTATTTGGCGATCACATCTCCTTATTATCAATCATTAACTGCGTTGCCTGTAGCTTATTGCAGCGGAACTCCTGGAAAAAAACCTTTATCTGGAGAAGTAGTTTTATTAAATCCAAAAGACACAATTGAATTGAAGCAATTTGTAGGAAAGCTGAAAAATAAAATAGTAGTTACTGGAGTCGATCGTCCCATAAACCCTATTGTATCGTTTAAATCATTGGCAAGACGCTTTGAGGATAGCACATTGGAAGCAATGAAAGACAAGGATTATTGGACGAAACTACAGACCACTGGAGCATCAGATTCGATTAGGAAAGTGCAAATGACAGCAAGGCAGAAACGTAATATTTTACAGACCGAAATAAATAAACTGCTCAAAACTGAAAAACCTGCCCTGCTTTTGTGGCAAGGTGGATCTGGTAATGGAACTGTTTTCGCAAGTGGAGATGAGGGCTATAAAAAAGATGCATCCGAATTGCCAACCACAATGAATGTGGCTTATGAAGATATTCAAACGATAAAACGTCTAATCAATGCGGGGGTAAAAGTTACTATTGAAGCGGAGGTTAAAACTAAATTTTTCTCTTCTGATTTAAATGGATATAATATTGTAGCAGAAATACCAGGTGTTGACTCAGTTTTAAAAGATGAAGTAGTAATGTTAGGTGCACATCTCGATTCGTGGCATGGAGGAACAGGGGCAACAGACAATGCAGCGGGCTGTGCAATAATGTTGGAAGTGGTACGAATATTAAAATCATTGGGTGTACAACCACGACGTACTATTCGCTTGGTTTTGTGGAATGCCGAAGAACAGGGAACATTTGGCTCAGAAGCTTATGTAAGAAATCATTTTGCAGACATTAAGGACATGAAATTAAAACCGGAACATAAAAAAATTTCTGCTTATTATAATCTAGATAACGGAACTGGAAAAATAAGGGGAATTTATTTACAAGGTAACGAAGCACTGATACCAATTTTTACAAAATGGTTTGTGCCTTTTAAAGAAGCAGGGGCAAGTACAGTTACAATACTCCGTACAGGTGGAACAGATCATGATGCATTTGATGAAGTTGGAATTCCAGCCTTTCAGTTCATTCAGGACCCAATAGAATATGGTACGAAAACGCATCATACTACATCAGATTCATATGAACATTTAATACCTGATGATCTAAAACAGGCAGCTGCAATTATAGCAACCATTGTATATCAAACTGCCCAACGAGATGAAAAGTTACCGAGAAAAGAATTGCCGAAACCAAAATCCACAACTAGGGATGGGTATTAGATAAATTTTATATAGCTGCACATGCTGAAAAGGAACGCCGGGCTGGTTTAAGTGTTCCAAGTCTTAACCGTTGACCTTTTGAAATCGATTTACATACATTTTGTGGCTTACATCCTTCGCCGTCCAAAACAAGAAGAGCGGCTCCGGTATATGCCGGTTTTATAGTAGCATAAAACCTCTTTATTGTAACTGTTATTCTTTTTGCTAACTTTCCTTTTATGAAACTGGAAAAACTTCGCCCCGATAAATACCTGAAGTACCTGTACTTGCCCAACCTGTTTGCCCCTAAGCGAACCAAGGAAATACTGTCTGTAAACCCCACCATCATCCCCCACCGGGAAGAGGCCAAAGATATTGTGGTAAGTATTTATGATTATAACGCCGAAACCCTGGAAGAAAAAAAACTATCTGCTATCGGTGATTGTTTTATGTACAAAACCAGCGGCCGCACCAGCTGGATAAATGTGGATGGCCTTCGCAAAGCCGATGTGGAAGCCGTGTGTACTCATTTTGATATTCATCCGTTGGTAATTGAAGATATACTAAGCATCAACCAGCGGCCAAAATTAGATGAAGAGGAGAACAGTATTTTTTGCCTGCTCAATATGCTGTATTATAATGAAGAAACCCATGAGGTGGAACAGGAGCAGATAAGTATTATTTTGGCAAAAGATGTTGTTATCAGCTTTCAGGAAGATGCCCACCGGGATGTGTTTACTTCGCTTCGGGAAAAATTAAAAACAGCTAATAGCAAGATAAGACAGCGTACCGCCGATTACCTATGTTATTCATTGCTCGATTTGATTGTGGATCATTATTTTGTGGTAATGGAAAAATTAGGCGATCATATTGAGGAAGTAGAAGAAGAGGTAACCCGGGGAAATAGTACTCATGCCCTTGCACACATTACACAGTTGCGAAAAGAACTGATTGTATTAAAAAGAAATTTTTCGCCGGTAAGGGAAGTGGTAAATGGTTTTTTGCGTAGTGAAAGTGAGCTACTGGAAGACCGCCACACCAAATATTACAAAGATGTGTATGACCACATCATACAAGCATCGGACCTTAGTGAAAACTACCGTGATGTGATGGTGAGCTTACAGGATTTGCATGTGAACAATGTGAACATGAAGATGAATGAGGTAATGAAAGTAATGGCTATTGTTACCTGCCTGCTGGCACCACCTACTGTTATTGGGGGGGTGTTTGGAATGAACTTTGAAAAAATCCCTTTTGCCTCGCATGGGTTGGGATTTTTTGTAACCGTAGGTGTAATGTTATTAATCCCGATTGTAATGCTGTTTATTTTTAAACGGCGGGGGTGGTTCTAAAAAAGTAATTGCGTTCGCTTCGTCATTCCGGGCTTGACCCGGAATCCTTCCCTGAACAAACTACACAAATGGCCCGTCTGGATTTAATTGATCTGGTTAAAGATTGGGATTAGAGAAAGACCCGGGCATGCACCGTACTTGATACGGCGTCAAGCACTGGGCGATGTCCTTTATAGATTCCGACTTTAGTTATTCCTTATAGCTCGGTTCTTTTTTTATACACCGGCACGGTACTGCAAGGTTCTCCGTACATAATACTCTTTGCAACGGGACGAAGCAGTTTTGTTATTTCCATATACACATAATCGCCGATGGGTGTTTCGCCACAGCCTTTTATTACCACTCTCTTATCAGCAAACTCATTGGTATCAATAGTGGAAAGGTTTTTTAGAAAGAGGGCTTTGTGTAATTCTTTTTCATCGCCCATTACTATTTCTTTGGCCACTGGTTGCAGATAAGTGGCGGCCAGCATCCATCCCCATACCGGAATGATGGCATCTACAGAACAGGTAAGTGCTACGTTTTTATCTTTGTAAACCGACCAGTCCATATTCTTTAATGCCTCACGGAAATCTTTTTCTTTCAGTATCATGCCCATAAACAAATGTTCCTTCAGGTCAAACACCGCTGTTTCTCCTTTGGGATAATACGTTTCCAGATCAATCGTAATTAATCCGCTTTCCGCCACTTTGTTTACAAACGGTTCACTCATGTTTTATAATACTTGTCTGTCCGCCTTCGGCTGGCTTGGGCGGATACATAAAAATAACAAATAACAGTTGCCGCTTGTTTCCGACATCCGTAAAACAAAATAACCCAGCTTGTGGCTGGGCTATTCCGGTTAGGTTGGGTTGCTAAAAATCTTTATTAATACCTGCGGGATCTTTTATCTTTTATCATTGCAGCACTTTTTAATACGCTTATCGGATTGGCGGGTGATTGTGGATTAGAAACATACTGCTTCATTTGTTGTACACGGCCATTACGCTGTTCAGCAATATCGCCATTTGTAACAGGGGTTGTGCCAACGCTATCTACCCTTACTACATAAATTCCGCTTTGCCCTACTAATACTTCCGGTACCACTTTTCCTTTATTAGCCGGGTTAAATGCGGCACCGCCAATTTGGGGTTCGTAAGCAATCTTAGAGGATGAATTCATACGAACACTATCAATTACTTCTATCTGCTTGCCGCCTAATGCTGTTGCTGCTGCCTCCAGTGTGGTAACTTTTCCTACTTTTTGTTTCAGCAGCTCTGCTTTCTTTTTGTTGATCAATATTCTCTCCGCTTGCATTCTGGCAATCGCCGGGGTTTGTGTGCCTTCATCAAACACACCAGTAATCACTGCCACCACATAATTATAATCAACCCGTTCTGGCTTCAATACTTCTCCCCTTTTAGCATCATATATATTTCTTACCAACGTTCTTGAAAGACCAATGCCCTGTACTTGTGCATCGTTTGGCTTAATATTAGTGGCTATTCCTTTTGTTTGTCCTTTAGGCCGCTGTGTTTTTTCAAAGTTGGCATCAAAGGCTTTTTCATCACGGCTGTCTGCAGCAAACTGGTTGGCTTCTTCCTGTGCTTTGCTGTCTGTTTCCTGGCTGGCCAAAATTTCCTGTGACAGGTAACCAACTTTATAACTTGTTTGCGGTTTGATGAATTCTAAAATTTCAATGTAGTGCCATCCAAATTGTGTCTTCAGTACTTTCTTATCGCCGGGTTTGCCATCAAACAAAATAAACTGGCCGAATTCCTTTGCAAAACCCTCTCCTTGTATCGCTGTAGAAGCAAAAGTCATTACCCCTTTTTCGGCATGGGCCGCCTGGTCAGTAGTATATTTTGTTTCAAGCTCATCGAAGCTGGCACCATTTCTTATTGCGGTTGCCACACTATCAACTTTTGATTTGGCAACAGAATCGGGCATAATAGGCTGACCGCTACGATCTGTTACACCTAATAATATGTGCCGACATTTTACAGAATCTGGAAGCACTTTTGTATCCAGCATTTTTGCCAATACATAGCTTCCGCCATCAAGATAAGGGCCAAACACCTGGTTTTTTCCAAGCCGTTGAATGGTGTCTTTCGCTGCCATCTGCATCTGCGATACTCCTACATAACCATTAAAAAAGTTAGTAACTCCATTACGGGCAAGAAATGCAACTGCATCACCCGTTGTATCATATTCAGCTTTTAATCCTTGTAATTGATTTTTTACCTGCAATGAATCGGAGGCAGATGGTGCTGCATTAAAAACTGCATACGAAATGCTACGGCTTTCTTCCTGTTTAAAATCTTTTTTGTGCTTACTTACATAGTCAGCAATTTCTTTGTCCGTAATCTTTACGGTGCTGTCAACAATGCTGGTATAAAACTCCCTGACTAATGAAACTTTTCCTATCATGCTGTTATCAGCATTTTGCTTTTCCAAATACCAACGGGGATAATGAATACTGCTGGTATGAAGTGCAACGTATTTGTCGGATAAGCGTTGCTGTTTCAATTGCACTACATAGTTGTTGAAGTTATCTTTTTGCTCCTGCGGAGTTTTTTTATCCTTCAGCATCTGATCAATCTTCTGCTTTGCACGGATGGGATCATAACCGCTTTCGTCGGAAAGCTGTTGTTTTAAATCGGCTGGCATATTGGGGCCATATAAAATGTCGCCCAATTCTTTTTTACCAATTTTCATTCCCAGCTTATCAAGTTCGTCCTGTAGCACTACATTATTAATCTCCTGTTTCCATACCTCATCCACCGCCTGGCTGGTAGCCATTGAAGCCGGGTAGCCCTGGTTTCGCATATTCACTTCCATTGCCTCCACTTTTTTGGCAAACTCTGTAGCATTTACACTGGTACCATTTATACTACCAAGACTTTTGGAACCACCTCCGGTAGCTCCACCGCCACGGCCAGAAAAATAATCTGTCAATATAAAACCAATCAATGCCAGTGCAATAGCAACAACCGCCACCTTTGCATACTTATCTCTGATATCCTGAATAATAGACATAGTAAACCCTGCTTTTTAAGTCCCTCAATTTTCGGGAGGCAAAAATAGGGGAAAAACTGTGGAAAATCTATAAAAAATGCCCGCCAAAAAGGAGCTTTTGGGGCCGGCTTAAAAGATAAAATAACCGGTAAGCCGGGTTTCTGTACCCCGATTTTCAAAATATCTTGTTTATACTCCCCTTTTCTTACTTTTTCTTTGGGTGTACCAGCTTCATTTCTTTTATTAAGTGGCTGGCCCCGGCATACTTATCTACCACAAACAGTACATAGCGGATATCCACCATAATGTTGCGGCAAATAGACGGGTCGTAGTTAATATCACTCATCGTTCCTTCCCACACCCTGTCAAAATTAAGGCCTACCAGGTTTCCATAGGCATCTAATGCGGGACTGCCGGAGTTGCCGCCGGTAGTGTGGTTCATAGCAATAAAGCAAACCGGCATTTTGCCGTTGCTTCCATATTGACCGTAATCTTTGTTCTTATATAGTGTTCTTATTTTTTCCGGCACATCAAATTCATAGTCGCCGGGTTTGTATTTGTCTAACACACCATCGAGATAGGTATAAAAATCATACTTCACCGCATCCCTGGGATTATAGCCTTTTACATTGCCGTAGGTTACTCTTAATGTGCTGTTGGCATCCGGATAAAAAGTTTTTTCTTTAAACACATCCATTTGTGCCTGCATATATGTACGGTTGAGTTTGTTGATACGGGCCTGTACTTCATTCAGTTTTGCTTGTACTTGTGTTTGATAGGTTTTCAACAGGTCGTTATACAACAGAAGTGGTTCTGCTGGCTTTACTGTTTGTATAAATTCAGCAGCTGGTATGGTGAGTAGCCCCATCACCACTTTTTTATTTGTCATCATATCTGCGCCATACAAAGCAGTGGTAAGCTTAGCAATACTATTAGTGGCTTCCTTTTTCAGCGTTTCTTTCAGGTACATTGAAATAAAATTATCTTCCTGATTTTTCAAATACATCTCCATTAACACTTCAAAAAGCTGTTTATCTACCTGTGGGCTATATTCATCAAACAATCCTTCCAATGCAGCTTTAACTATGGCTAATCTTTGTTGATAGCCATTGTCTCCATCTTTTGTGTAAGCCGTTATAAGGGAGTTAAGTTGTGCTGCTATGGTAAACAACTCTATTTTACTAATTATCTCGTTGTAGTAATCCCTGGCATAGCCCAGCGGTTTTATTTCTGCGTAAGCCGATTCTAAATCTCCCAGCAATGTTCCGTACTGTGATTTCCATTGCGGGTTAAGGTTTACTCTTTTTTGAAACTCTGCTTCATAGGTTTTCTTTTTTCCGAGTGCATTGGTACTTGTCAGTCCCAACACTTCGCCCTGCCATTTCTTATACGAGTTTTGAATACCTGCATACTTGGCAGCATATTGAATTTTTATTTGCTCATCCTTTCTCATATAACCATCTATCACCGCTAATGCTTTTTCCCGGATAGCAATTTTTGCAGGATCGTTTACTTCCATTATTTGCTGCACCGCAGATGATTGCAGATATTGTGTGGTTCTGCCCGGAAAACCAAACACCATGGTAAAATCATTTTCTGCCACACCATCTAATGAGATAGATAAAGATTTCTTTGGTGTATATGGAATATTATCCGCAGAATATTCAGCCGGTTTATTATCCTTGCCAGCATAAATACGGAACATAGAAAAGTCGCCAGTATGCCGAGGCCACATCCAGTTGTCGGTGTCTTTTCCAAAATTACCGATGGAAGAAGGCGGTGCGCCAACCAATCGTATATCCCTGAATGTTTCAGTAATAAACATATAATATTGATTGCCTTCAAAAAAACCACGGACAAAACCATCCTGGTAGGCTTCTTTTTTAGCTGTCTTTCTTATATCGGCTATGTTTTTATCAATTGCAGATTGTCTTTCGCTTTC
>JBKJIX010000040.1:0-18574 GCA_046598205.1 Chitinophagaceae bacterium | reverse complement strand
CTGGTCACCTTCTTCTTTTTTATTTAGCTCTTCCGCTTCTACCCCCCATTCCTTTATTTGAGATTCTGTAAAGAGAGTAGTTTTTTTATCTACTATATATGATTGGGGATCAAAAAGTGGAATGCCTTTTAAGTATTGTTCACTTCCATAAAATTGGAAAGCCGTAGAATCATAAACAACCTGTTCAACACTAAATCCGTTCATTTCAGCAAGCAGTTGAATACTCTTTCTGCTATGTACTACAAGATGCCTCGGGGGATCCATGTCCACCCAATTAGTTTTATACTTTCTGGAAGCATACGATTTATTAACTGGTGTCCGGATAAGCAAAATTTTACCGGGCTTTACCAATTCTGAAAGTCGTTGAAAAATAGCTTGTGGCTCATCCATGTGTTCGAAAGAGTGATTCAGCATAACCAGGTCAAAAGAAGCTGGCTCCTGTTTGTCAAAAATAGATTTCCGTAGCAATTTCAATTTTCTATTTGTGGAAATAAATTCCTCTTTAAGAAAAGGATCAATTCCCTGCAGGTTAGTAAACCCACACCGGCAATATTTTGAGAGCAAATCGCCACTACCGGATCCTACATCCAAAATAGCGTCATTATAATTAACACCTGTCATTTTCAGCGACCATATAAATTCAGGAATCTTATAGCCGATACATAATAATGATCCCAGCATCCTGTTCTTGTTAAATAAAAGATAGCTGGATTTTAATTTGCGTAAATATGTTGTATCAATGCCAATCTCGGGCTGCTGGTTAAAAGAGTAATAGTTGTCGGGATAATATACTCCAAGATTTTCAGGTATCGTTTCAATTTGTATCGCCTCACAATTAGTACATTCGTAGTAGGTATGCTCCGTTCTTAAGCCAAACATCATCTCCTTTACCCGGATAGGAGTTGATCTAATCTCACTATTACAAATTTTACATACCATACTTTATTCTTTCTCTTTTATTGCGTCCATATGTTTTTTAGCAATTCTTTTGAAATAGCTTTTCATAATTGCTTTAGACCACGGAGGTTGTTTTATTATCAGACGTGGTATTCTTTTCTGGAACTTTATAATTTCCCCGATTCTCTGGGGCATTATTCCTTTGTACCCGGTTGCATAAAGCTGCTCCACCGTTTTTATTCTGAATATCCTGATTAAATCCCAAATTCTATGAAAAACATATATATTATTAAGGTGCAGATCCTGATCAAGTTTTGAAAGTAATTTCAAATATTCCGGAATCTCTGCATCAATTTTTTGTGAATATTGATGTGTCATTTGTGTATCACTCCGTCCAATATTGATTATTTTTTCCGGCAGGTAATGATATCCCGGATGTGCGATAAAATAGCGGATATAAAAGTCAATATCAAGTACCCAATTGAAATTTGAATCATACTGAATCAATGAATCATTCCGGGTCATTACTGCACTTGGATGACCAATTACATTTAAATAGTATAAGCTATAGAAAGAATCATTTAGCATTTTTTTTTCTGCCGGCATTAAAAAATCGTCCTCAGTTTTATCGGTACCCAGCCAAACCTGTGTAGTTGCACAGAAAATAAAATCTTTCCCCGAATGTAATGCTGCATCCACAAAAATGCCCAATGCCCCGGCAGTAGCAAAATCATCATCATCATGCATTACTTTTATCCATTGCCCCGTTGCCCTTTGCATCACTTTTATGCAATTAGCTCCAGCACTTACTGCTGGCTCGTTTCTAAGATAAGAAATGGGCAACTCCGCAAAATGGGTATTAAGCAATATCTCCACTTTATCATCGCAGCTATTATCATTTATTAGTATTTCAAAATCTTTAAATGTTTGAGCCCGGATAGAATTTAAAAGCCTTTCTAGCAATTGTACCCGGTTACAGGTTGGTATGCAAATAGAAACTAAGGATTTACTCATTTTAGCGGTTTAGAGAAGCCAGCCTTTATAAAAATAGCTAATTTCAAATGTTTAACAAAAGAGCCCTGCGATTCCGGCTATTTTAAAAGCATTAGTATTGAAAAGGCATGATATTCTTTCAGGGATTGGTACAACTGAAACTAACGGAAGCATATGTCTCTAAAAAATAGCCGTTTAAAGATATGGCCTGATAAGCTTAATTTACCCCTATGAAAGACGGTGTTTTTATAGTGGAAATGTTGCGAAAAGGAAATGAAGCCCGGGAGAAAGCAACACATGCATTTGCCAACATTTCATTAGAACAATTGAACTGGAGACCTTCGGAAGAAAGCTGGAGCATCGGGCAATGTCTTGACCATCTTATTATATCTGACTGCCTCTACTTTCCGGTTTTCAAAAAAATTGCAGAAGATAAGTTCGAAATGAAGTTTTGGGAAAACTGGAACCCATTGAATAACTTATTTGGAAAAATGCTGGTGAGCCAGGTCCAGGAAACCTCCCGAAAAAAATTAAAGGCTCCCCGGATATTTGAACCCTCACAAAGCAATATTGATATGGGGGTGTTGGAACGATTTCACAAACATCTTGATTCGCTGCTGGGTTATATAGCCGATTTCTGCAAAGTGGACGTTGATAAAATACATATTACTTCGCCGGTATCATCAGTGGTAACATTGAGTTTACGAAATGCTATTACCCTTCTTATTCAACATCAACACCGGCATATTAACCAGGCAATTAAAGTGAGGCAATCAAAAAATTTCTCTCTTGCCTGATTGCATCAGGGTCTTACTCCCCTGGCCTGCTTAAAGATTTCCCAGGCCCTGCTCAGAAACCCTTTTTTAGAAAGTCTGAATATCTCTTGCTGGTGTTTCAGCATGAAGAGGAATAGCGAAAAGACATAGTATTTTTTTCCCTTTCTTTCATACAGCCTGTGCAATTCCCTGTAAAAAGGCTGATATTCCTTTCTTTCATATTGCCCCATCAATTCGATCCATTTCAACTTTTTTTTAAAAGCTTCATATAAAGTCTCCCTTTGCACCAATGGTTTTTGACCCGGCAAAGTCTGGCTCACAGAAAAAATATTTCTCCGGTAATGGGTAAACACTTCATCAACGTATTTTATCCCCCCCTGCTGAAAAGCTATATAGGTAATCCATATATCATGATTTACTGCATCAGGCATCGGCAGTGATTTTTGCAACAGGGTTTTTGATATCATCATACTGTGTCCCCATACACAACTGTACAATATATAACCACGGCTATCATTACCTGTGTACATTTTTTTTAGGTCAGATAGTCTTTTCTTTATGCTCCGGCCCGTTTCATCCACTAACAATGAATTACTGTAAACAAGATGATAGTCCCCTTTCTGTTCAACCAGTTTTTCGATTTTGTTACTCATCCAAATATCATCCTGGTCTGAAAAAGCAATCAATTCACCCCTTGCCTGCAAGGCAGCCAGAGAGAAGTTTTTTGTTAGCCCCAGATTTTTTTCCTGGTAAAATATGCGGACCAATGGATTATTTTCATATTTCTGCAACACCTGGCGGGTGCCATCCACTGAAGCATCGTCAGAAATAACCAATTCCAGTGGCCTGTAGGTCTGGTTAAGAATTGAATCCAACTGCTCTGCCAGGTATTTTTCTCCGTTATATGTTCCCAATACTACTGACACAAGTGGTCTTACCATTTGATAAAGATAGTCCATAAAATACGTCCCTATCTTTACAGGAATTTTTGGGTATGGAAAAATACTTTGAACTCCTGAGCAGTTATTATGACAAAATATATGTACTCAGTGTAACAGCTGCTGTAGCAAGGAGGGAGTTATTTGCTATGCGTTTCAAAGGATTAGATTACTCTTTCTTTTTCGGTGCTGAAAAAAATAATTTCACTGTTGAAGAAGTAAAACAGAAAGGTATTTTCAGCGAAGAACTGACACGGCATCATCATCGTTTCAATAAAACAATGAAGCCAGGTGAAATAGCCTGCTCATGGAGCCACAGGATGATGTATGAAGAAATGCTGGCACATAATTACAACCGCATCCTTATTTTGGAAGATGATGCTGTACCGGATGAAAAAAGGGTACAACAAATTCCTGAAATGCTTAAAGAAATCCCTGCTGATTGTGAACTACTGATGTGGGGTTGGGATAAAAACGGGATAGATAATTTTGGCAGTAGTTTTAAAAAAATCGTTTACCATCTGCAGCACAGTATAGGAAGGCTGAAATGGGATCACCAAATTATCCGAAACCTTTATGCAAAGCCTTTTTCCCGGCATCTGAAAAAAGCAGGCTTTCAGGATTATACTTATGCCTATGCTATTACCAGGAGTGGTGCAGAGAAATTAATTAAAATGCAAACCCCGATTCAATATATTGCTGATAACCTGCTGGCCCACGCAGCAACAAAGGAGTTGGTGAAGGGTTATATTGCCTGGCCACAGGTGTTTCTGCATGACAGTTTGCCGGACGGAACACATAGAGATTCGTATATTCGATAGGTTGCTGCCGGAAAATAATGTCAGAGTTTCCGTTTTAACTTTTGACATGGTTTTTGTGCTGCTCTATCTTTACTTTTAACAATAATTATGAGAATACTTCTAAAATATCTGAAACCCTATAAATGGCTTGTGGCATTAGTGCTGTTGCTGGCTGCTATCAATATTGGGTTCTCCTTAATTGACCCGATTATTTTTGGAAAATTGGTGAATCTCGGCAGCTATCACCAGAAAGTTGACCCTTTAACATGGAACGATTTTCTCTTTACCCAAAAAGAATATACTGACACTGGAGTACAGATGGATGCAGCAGGTGTTGTTCAAAAAACAGCAGCTACTAAAACTATATATGGTGTAGTATGGCTTTTAGTGGCCTCCATTTCTGTGGCCATGATCAGCCGGATTGCAAAAGCCTTCCAGGATTATTTTCTCAGCCTTATTACCCAAAAGTTTGGTGCTACTATTTTTACAGAAGGGTTGCAACATGCCATGAAACTTCCGTACCAGGAGTTTGAAGATGCAAGAAGCGGCGAAACATTGAGTGTGCTGCAAAAAGTGAGAATAGATACAGAAAAATTTGTAGCCTCTTTTATCAATATTCTTTTCCCGGTTATCGTTGGAATAGTTTTTGTTGCCGTGTATGCCACCACTATACACTGGAGTCTTCCCTTAGTTTATTTTGGAGGCATCTTTTTGTTAACTATCATTTCTAACCTGCTTAGTAAAAAAGTAAAAACAATCCAGAAAAAAATAGTTGGCCAAACAACCGCATTAGCTGGTGCCACCACAGAATCGCTTCGCAATATTGAGCTGGTAAAAAGCCTGGGACTTACCAAACAGGAAGTATCCCGGTTAAATAAGAACACCTTTAAAATTCTGGGTCTTGAGTTAACCAAAGTAAAACGTATCCGCAGCATCAGCTTTGTACAGGGAACTTTTGTGAATACACTCCGCCAGATAATTCTTTTTCTTTTAATGCTGTTTATTTACCAGGGGAAAATGGATGCCGGGCAAATCGTAACCATGCAGATTTTTTCTTTTTTTGTTTTTGGACCGTTGCAGGAAATCGGCAATATCATTCTTACTTACCGGGAAGCACAGGCATCGTTGGAAAACTTTGAAAACCTGATGAAAAAAGCACCGGAACCCCAGGCTGCTAATCCTAAACATTTAGGTCAAATTCAAACCCTGGAGTTTGATCATGTTGCCTTTAAACATCGCACTGCTTCCCATAAAGCTATCAACGATATTAGTTTTAAAGTAAAGACTGGTGAAACAATTGCTTTTGTCGGACCATCGGGTTCTGGCAAAACAACTTTAATGAAATTGCTCGTAGGCCTTTACCGTCCACAGGAGGGAAAAATATTATACAATAGAATTGATGAAAACAATATTGACTTTGAAGATCTAAGGAATCAGATTGGCTTTGTTACACAGGACACACAGCTTTTTTCCGGCACCATTAAAGAGAACCTGACATTTGTAAATCCGGCAGCGAGTGACGAAGACATAGTAGATGTATTAAACAAAGCCTCCTGTCAACAAATGCTGGCAAGAGCAGAAAAAGGATTGGAGACCATGATTGGTGAAGGCGGGTTAAAATTAAGCGGTGGAGAAAAACAACGTTTGTCTATTGCCCGGGCATTACTTCGTAAACCTAAACTGTTGCTATTTGATGAAGCTACTTCTGCTTTAGATTCATTGACGGAAGAAGAGATTACCGATACCATCAGGGATATTTCCAGGCAGGGCGAACAGGTTACTATACTGATTGCTCACCGCCTTTCTACTATTATGCATGCCGACAGAATTTATGTACTTGAAAAAGGTGATGTGGTAGAAACCGGTAATCATGAAAATCTGCTGGCAGAAAAAGGATTATACTACGCTATGTGGCGGCAACAAATAGGTGAAAGAAAAAATAAAATCAGTATTGCTTAAAATATGGGGTTATTATCATTCTTTGGATCGCAAAGTGGCAAAATAAAAAATGCCTTACGAAAAGGTGCCATCGTCATTGATGTAAGGACTGGTACAGAATACGACCGGGGCCATGTGCCAGATGCCTTTAATATTCCTGTTGACAGAATTAGAGCAAGTGCAGACAGGTTAAAAGCAACAAATAAACCAGTTATTGTTTGTTGCAACTCCGGCGACCGTAGCAGCACTGCCATGCAACACCTGAAAGTAAAAGGAGTAAAGAACGTCTATAATGGCGGAGACTGGGAGAATTTATTAAAGATTATACAAAGCCTTTAAATCAGGGATTGATTTTCACTTTTACAGATTTTGTAGCTGTGTTGGAACCGTGGTCTTCAAAGGTGACCGTCACCGTAAAATCTGTTGCAGCGGAAACGGAAGCAGTATGATTGATATTGAAGTTATAGAGCAACAATCCGTGAATTTCGTAAGGTTGACTTAATAATACAACTGCGTTTGCATCGTTTACAACACGGATAGTACCACGGTATAATCCAAAGTCATCGGTTATTCTCCCGGTAATATTTATAACACTTCGATTCGAAAATACCTGGTTTAGTGCCGGCGTAAAAATGCTTATCTCCGGAGCAGTAACATCATTGGTGGTTACGACATGCGGGCCACCACCGCTATCCTCAGTTCCATCACCTCCCTTTGTGCAGGCAGCAATAGCAACCATCATTACACCACAAAAAAATATTTGCCGGAATCTTATCATCAATGTAAATCTATGGTTCTTTTTTCTCTTTTCCACCCCACAGATCGCTGAAAAAATTGGTTTTTTCTAACTCTTCCATATCACTGAGCTCCCATTCAAGGGCTTTGGTGCTTTGAGAAATTTCCAGCAGGGAAATAACCAGCGAAGCCAACAGACTTAGCAGGCTGGCAGCAAAAACGTAACTGGTAAAACCATTCCATTGTTTGTACACACTGTACATGGTTACTACACAGCATAAAAAACTAAACACACCCAAAGTCTGCATCTGCCGAACCATGTTTATCCGCACCCTCAGGATCTTAATTTGATTCAACAAGTGAGTTTTTTTTTCTCCTTTCATATACTCATCATGCAGCTTACGGATAAGACTTGCCAATGCAAGATATCGGTTAGTATAAGCCAGCAGTAATAAACTGATGGCCGGAAATAATAATGCAGGTGTATTAAAAGTAATTTCCATCTTGCAATTTACTCAATAAAAAGAAAGAGCTTGCCTCAAAGATATTAGCCGCAGCAATACTTATTTTTTATCAAAATTCAACGGTACATTCAGCTTGACCGAAATGTTACGGCCTGTATTAAACACACCGGTTCTTCCAGTCAGCATATTTTCTGCTGCATACTTTAATCTGCTCAGATGGTTTTGATACGCTATGTCGCTGATATTATTTATCGACAGGTGAATACTGAAGACTACTTTATTGTTGTTATTCAAAACATCAGATCCAAATCCAGCATTTAATAATGTATAACCAGCAGTAGCCGTTTCAGTATCATAACCTGTAAAAGCATTTTTCTGAGCAAAAGTTTTATCGGCTTCCAGTTTTAAATACAGGTTACGGAATGCCTTACCAGCTTTTTTAAAATCTCCTTTTATTTCACTTACCAATCTTGCAGCAGGAATCAGAGGCAAATTTTTGCTGCCATCAATTACATCATCAAACCGGCCCCGCACAAAAGAAATGGTGTTCTCAAAATGCAACCAATCCAATGGATGCGGATGAATATCAACCGATCCTTCTATACCAGCCAACGTTGCATTTTGCTGACCAAATTGAAAAGCAGGAATATTATCGCCGTTTACATTCACCAATGAATCACCGCCCAAAACAGATTCTAATTTTCTATAAAAGATAAAATCATTCATCCGATTATAGAAAGCACTCAATCCAATGCTGAAATGCTCGTTGTCAATGTCTATACCTCCATCTAATTGCAGGCTTGTTTCAGATTTCAGGTTTTGCTCACCATATTCATAGCGGTTGGTTCCTTCATGTGCCCCGTTACTGGCCAACTCGGCTAATGATGGTGCCCTGAAACCTCTTGCAATATTAGCTTTCAAGGTCAATGCATCGGTTGGTTCAAAACTAATACCCACACTTCCGGAAAAATTAGAAAACGAACGGGTAAAGGCCTGAAATTTAATATCTGCTCCTTCAGTAAACTCTTTTGACTGAACAGAACGGTTATCAAATCGCAAACCACCACTTATAGTTGCCTTTTTAAACAACCGTTGCACATACACAAATCCGCCTATGTCAAAGAGATTATATTCCGGTATCAGTGCCTCCTCACCTTTGTTCTCATTATTTTGCTTCATTCCGTTCACACCTATAGTAGTATGCCATTCTTTCATCTCTGGCAGTTGCCATTGCAGATTGTAATTGATGGTTTTCAGGTCAAAGAATAATTCTTTTTCAGCAGGGTCTTCAGGGTTTCCAAATTCCTGTCGCAGGTTATTCTGATATCCAAGATTGATTTTTAACCGGCTTTTCTTAATAGCAAAATTATTATCGAGAATAAGCCTGTTATGCTGCACCCGTTGTTGGGGCACAAACAAATCTCTTGTATTTAAATCCGATGCAGTAGCAATTCTCTCTAAAGGAGAACCGGTGAATAAAATAAACTTCCCTGTTGCTGCATCCCTGTCTCCTTCCACCAATCCAAGCCGCTGATCAAACCGGCTGAATATAAGATGAGAATATCCCCAGCTTTTATTGATACCCATATAGCCTCCAAAGTTTTTTTCATTAAACCGGGAGTTCAACACTTTACCGTCATACTTATTCTTATAGTCACCTGCTGATTTGTAAGTGCCATATAAATTCCAGTTCAATCCATTTTTATTGGCTGCTACATTTCCATTTACTGCAAACAGCCCGTTATTACTTTGGTAATTGGATAAAATATTCCCTTTCATTGTTCCTTCAGCCACCGGTGTATTGGTAATAAAATTGATAACACCAGCTAAGGCATCGCTGCCATACATTAATGAAGCAGGGCCTTTCAGCACTTCCACTCTTGCTACACTCAGTTCATCTATTTCAACTCCATGTTCATCGCCCCATTGCTGCCCTTCCTGCCGCACACCTTCATTTACTATTACTACACGGTTATATCCCAGGCCCCTGATAAATGGTTTTGAAATAGCCGGACCTGTAGAAAGTTGTGATACACCTGGAACATGACTTAATGCATCAATAATATTAGTGGATGAAGATTGTAGTAAGGCTGCCTTACGGATTGATGTTACCGGCACTGGGGACTTTCTGATGCTGGTAGCTCCTGAAACACCAGTGATAATTACTCCCTGGTTTTCTACTACCACTGATGAAAGTTTAAAATCTTTTTCCATATCGCTGTTCAACTCTATATGTTCAACCAAAGTGGCATAACCGGCATGCGTTATTTCAACAACATGGTGGCCTGGAGGAATATTGGTTAAACTATATTTTCCAGTTTCATCAGCCGATGTGCCAATTTTATCATCAGCGAAATAAACAGAAGCACCGGGAAGCAGTTCACCAGTTTTTGCATCCATTATTTTTCCGGTCAGGGTCACTTTTATTACCGGGCTGATTGATTTTATTTCTTTACCGTTAGCTAAATTATTTTGAGCAATTGCTGTAAAGGTTGTAGCAACCAATATGGCAAAAGGGTAGAGAATATTTTTCATGTGTTTATTTTAGTTTTGAGTAGCCACATGGAATTCGCCGCCAATAAAAATTACTGTTTGGTAAGTTTTTATTTATGGCTCATTTCATACTATTCGTCATTTGCTGCAAAAAAGAAATGCAACATTTTTTAATACGTAAAAACAATAAGAGAGATGGGATACGATTTCCTGAAGAGTTGCCAAAGGCAAATACAGGAATTACTATGCAATGGCAGCAGGAGGGCCACGAAGAAAGGAAAGAACGGAGCAATTGAAAAGAATAGCTTCTTTAAAAAATATAATAGGAGTAGTAAAGCTTACCAGCGGCAAAGAATAAGCAGGTACTTCTGCCTCTGTAAACGGCATTAACAAATCATCTACACAGGTACAGGAATAATTGGTAGCATTCCTTTCTTCATGCTGCTGCAAAGAGTTTTTATTCGCTGCAATATTGCTATGAAAGAGATTATGCAGAAAAAAGCCAGCTCCCGCCTTTTGAGAAAAGACCAAAAGCAGGAAAAATGCTGTAAATCGTAATATGAATGGACGATTTCTCATTCAGATGCAAGGTAGTAAAATTGCAACATAGTTACATTAAATTTTATTACGGGTGGAAATAAGATAATCTGACCGGTTAAATGCTGCTAAACATGAAACTTTAAAAGGCCTGATTAAACTAATTAAGCAATACGCTGAAATTTTCGTCCATTTTTTTTATCTTGTACCAAACAAACCAGGCTTGCTTTTAAACCCAAAGAAGCTTAACTATTCAAAGCTAACGATGAAACTAAAACTGATTTTTCCCTGCTTATTGATTGGAACTGTAATTCTGATAGGTTCCTGTAATAAAAACGACACTCCCGCCGTTCCTGACCCCTGCATCGGGGTTAGTTACAATGTGCTTTCCACAAAAACAGTAGCAGTGGGAACCTCCAATAACGGAACAATTACCATTACCCAACCAAGAGGCGATACGATTACGTATAAATTAAACAATGGCAGCTACCAGGCATCCTGGTATTTTACGAATCTGGCTCCTGGTAACTATGTGGTTACTATAAAAAATCAAAAAGGTTGTACTGACACTGCACAGATCAGCATTCTAAATTATGGACCTAAATATGCGGCCGTAAAAGAAATTATTGTTGGGTATTGCGGTCCGTGCCATCGTAATGGCGGTAATAGTGGAGGTAAAAATTTTGATACCGATGCCAGTATCATCAGCAGTTGGGATAGGATTAAATCCAGGGCTGTAGATAATCTGCCCACCCGTATGCCCGAAGCACCTAATGCTGCTCTTACAAGCGTTGATAAACAAAAGATCACTGACTGGGTAAATGCCGGGCACCGGCAGTCGGATTAATAAAGGTATTCTTCTATAAAAATATCCCCGGTAAGTATTACACGGGGATTTTTCTTTATTAATTCTTTTATTATCTCACTTTCAGCATTGGCCTTACTTTCTGCATTACCCCGTTCTGGAAACGGGCATAATAAATACCGGTGGGTAAGCCTCCTGAATTAAATGTAACTGTATCTGTGGTTGCAGTTAAATAATCTCTTTCTAAAAGGTTTTTAATTACACGACCCAAGGTGTCTATAATCTGAATTAATGTATGACCACCTTCAGTTCTGAACTTGATAGTTGTACTCTCTGTAAACGGATTGGGAGAGTTTATAATAATAGAATCGAATGTTGGGTCAGGTGGTGGTGGCGTAACTGCATTACAAGTAAGACTGCTCTTAAACAACGGCAGCGACTGTAACTGTGTATTGATATTTGGCGGATACAATCCTGCCACCACTGTTTTATCAATACAGAACCATTTCTCTAATATGGTAGAATAAATACTTCTGAAATCATATTGCATCGGAATATTATCATTGAATGATGCATTAGTTGGTATAGTTGGGTTGTTGCCCAATACCCCTGCTTCTATTTTACTTCCAAATAGGAACATTGGAGCAGCAGCGCCATGGTCAGTACCCACACTGGAGTTGGATTTGATGCGTCGGCCAAATTCACTATACGTCATTCCTATTACCCTATCCTGAACCCCCAGGAATATTAAATCGTCCTGAAAAGCTTTGGTAGCATCTGATAACCTTTGTAACAGGGTAGCATGTGCACCCGTTGTAGTATCAGCAGCATTTACCTGAACAGAGTGTGTGTCATAACCACCGGTGCTAACCATATAAACCCTGGTCTTTAATCCCCCTTTAATTAGCCGGGCCACAATTTTTAACTGATCAGCCAGGCTGTTTCCAGTTGGATATGTTGCTTGTTGTGTAACTGCGTTAGCAGCGTTGCGTATAACACTTGAATATTTTTGTGTTTGCTGGGAAACCAATCGTACATACTTCAGTTCTTTTCCGGCTGGTGTGTTTGGCACAGGGTCTGTGGTGCCATTTAGTAAATTATAGAAAGAAGTAGGGTTTGTTATACTCATCGCCATATTTACAGATGGCCCTTGTGTTGTTAATGTAGTAGTAGAACCAATTTGTATGGCCAATGGATCCGGCGTAGCTGCATTCGGATAGCCAATAGGGAAATTTGGATTTTCATAATTAAGATAACGTCCGGCCCATCCGGTAAACACTTCCTGGTTGCTGTTAGAACCTGTCATCCAGATGTCGGTAGCCCGGAAGTGAGAAAAATTTGGCTGCGGATAACCTACCGCCTGTATTGCCTTCATCATCCCATTATTGTGGAGTGTATGCAGGCCTGTCATGGCGGGATGTATCCCTGTGCCACTGTTGCCCAATGCCAGTATCCTGTTTTGGGGAATAGCTATATTCGTTCTGGCATTATAATAATTGGAATAGGTAGATATTGGTATCACCATATTCAACCCATCATTACCACCCGATAGCTGAATGATTACAAGCACATGGTCTGTATCCGTAGTGCTTTGCATCAGTGCCTGTACCAATGGTGAGTCTGCTGCAAAAGCCTTTACAGAATATCCATTTATCAACGCTGGCAGCAAAGTGGCTGCTGGTATACTTTTTTGTAAAAAATCCCTTCTTTTCATTTTGTGTGTATTAAGATGCAAAAGATGATTTATGATAATTGGTATTCTGCCAGGTTAAAGAAATACTGGAATAATGATTTCAGCCTGTTATTGACAATATTGAAATTGGCTGTAGTAGGGCTGGCTATATAAGCCGTCCAGGCATTTGTCCAGTAATAATCCCACTGCTGATTGCTCAGGAGTATTTGTGTTTTAATTGTCTTCTTTGACTCGTAAGACAATTGATTACGGAAA
This sequence comes from Chitinophagaceae bacterium, assembly GCA_046598205.1. Taxonomy (GTDB): domain Bacteria; phylum Bacteroidota; class Bacteroidia; order Chitinophagales; family Chitinophagaceae; genus JJ008. The sequence goes on along the minus strand of JBKJIX010000040.1, from coordinate 5,250 downwards.
ATATATTTTAGTGCCTCATCAATCAGGTCGCCTGGGTTACCGGGGTTGCTGAATTGCTGAACATAACTTACAAAATTAAAAGACACACGGATATTGTTACGGGTAAACCCATTATTAGCCATCGCATCGGTAAACTGGTTTCTCTTGGGTAATGAGTCAGAGTTTATCCATATTTCATGAAACAACGGCTCCTGGTAGTAGGCCGGCATACCTGCTACGTTTGGTGGATCATGCAGATTTAAGCCAGTATTAACCATAATGGAGTAAAAATAATTCCACATTCCATAGTTAGTATCCCAGTCCGTGAGGACAGGGAAAACAGCATTCATTTCCCGCAGTGAGCCAATGACATGATCCCCCGGGTTTTTGATGTAGCAATTTTGATTTAATACATCAAAGAAATGTTCACTTTTGAAAAGTGCTGTAAGCACCGGACGTATCTCATAATTATTAGACCGGAAAATATCTGCTAACGGTGTTATTACATTTGTCTCCGTAGCAGAATCAATTGTATAGTAAACAAAAAAACGGTAAAACTTACGGACAATGAATTTTGCCACTTCCTGTGTAGAAAAAATCATATTGAGCAAATCGTTCAGTTCTAATTGCCCTGCAGTAGCTCCAGTTCTTCCTGTAATAGCAGTGTTATTAAAGAAGGAAGAAAAAGTTTTATTAACAGCAGAGTGCCGGCTAGAAGTAAACATTGACGTATAAGTAGTAGTGTTTACCTGCCAACCAGTTAATAATTTAGCAGCTTCCTTTACATCATTCTCTGTATATTTTGAATCTTGCCCTTTGCCAAGCGTAAACAACTCCATTAACTCTCTTGCATAGTTCTCATCAGGTGCCGATGCTACGCTAAGATAGCCGTTGAGATAGCGGAGCATTAAAACATCTTTTGTAATTGCATCTATTAATTGCTTAAAATTTCCAAATGCATACTGCCTTATAAGATTATGTTGCATGTAGCCCCAGCTACCAAAACCAACATCAGAAATTTCATTGCCAAAATGGTCAACCCAAAAGAACACCAGCTTTTCACGGATGCTCCTGTCCTGGTTTATTAAAGCACCCGTCCACCATTTTTTATACGAAGCCCTTCTTTGCGACTGAACAGTGCCATCATTATTAATATCATTTACCCAGGTAGTACCCATTGCAATGTTAGCATCTGGTGTACCCGGCTGTGTTGATGTAGCATACTCTTTTACAGGAGGAGCTGGTTGCGGAGCCGTTGGGTTTAATAATTCATCTACAGCCTGGCTCATGGACCGGGTTTTAAAATAATCCACGTCTGCTTTTTTAGCACCGAACATGGTTCGCTTCAACAGGTGAACAATCTCGTTTTCCGTCCATTGGCCGGAATAGGGATTGATACCAGAAGTAATGTTACGGGATGTTTGTTCAGATGCTGCAGGTTTTTTTCTGCGTTTGGCTGTAAGAAAGTCTCTTCTGTCCATAGCTTTAATTTTGGTTCAGCGAGGAATACTGACTTTAAAGATACTAATTGGTTTAAACTATTTTTTAACAAATATTACCCCAATTAACTGAAAGGCAATAGTAAAAGCCCGGTGACATATTCATACTGTGGCAATAAAAAAACCGGCTGTTGCAAAACCGGCTCTATAATGTTCAAAAAGAGATACTTATAAATTTTCTATAATACCTGCTATACCCTGACCACCACCTACACAGGCAGTTATCATCCCGTATTTTTTATTCAGCCGCTTCATGTCGCCCAGGTTTTGAATAGTAAGTTTTGCACCCGTACAGCCAAGCGGATGACCCAGTGCAATAGCACCTCCGTTTATATTCACTTTTGCAGAATCTAGTCCGGCCTCCCGGATAACAGCTAATGCTTGTGAGGCAAATGCTTCATTTAATTCTATCAGGTCTATATCCGAAAGATTCATTCCTGCTTGCTTCAGCACCTTCGGAATGGCAGCCACAGGCCCAATACCCATAATACGGGGGTGAACACCGGCTACAGCACAATTTACCAAACGGCCAATTGGTTTTAATCCCAATTCATTCATCATCCTCTCTCCCATCACAATAACAAACGCTGCTCCATCAGACGTTTGAGAAGAGTTTCCCGCCGTTACTACACCCCCTGTAGCAAAAGCAGGTTTCAATTTTGCCAATGCCTCAATAGATGTGTCGCCTCTTGGGCCTTCGTCTGTATCAATGGTATAATTCTTTTTTTGTTTTTTCCCTTTTGCATCTAAGTAAATTTCTTCCACTTCTATTGGAAGAATACCCGGCTTAAAATGGCCATCCTTAATTGCCGCAATAGCTTTTTGATGTGAGTTATACGAAAATTCATCCTGTGCTTCCCGGCTGATATTAAAATCTTTTGCCACTGCTTCTGCAGTTAATCCCATGCTTAAATAATAGTCCGGTTCCTCTTTCGCAATTTTATAAGAAGGGACTGTTTTCCATCCGGCAGTAGGAACCAAACTCATACTTTCTGTTCCACCGGCAATGATACAATCGGCCATACCCATCCTGATTTTGGCGGTAGCCATCGCAATCGTTTCTAATCCACTGGCACAATAACGATTAACTGTTACACCGGGTACATCGAACCCTAAAGCCCTTGCAGAAATGATGCGACCGAACTGCAAACCTTGTTCCGCCTCCGGAACAGCATTGCCAACAATTACATCATCCACCAGTTTAGCTTCCAATTGCGGAACTGTAGCCATCAAACCTTTTATTACTTCTACCGCCAGATCATCGGGTCGGTAAAAACGAAACCCGCCTCTTTTGGCTTTACCTACTGCTGTTCTGTAACCAGCGATTATGTATGCTTCCTGCATGAGTATTTTTTATTGGTTGTTTATGCAACTTTCAATATCAAAGGTATAAAACGATGGTAATTAAAATCACTTTTGAAGATGTATTTTTGTGAAAACGGGAGTATGGACAATATCATTACGATAAAAATAAAAGACAATAAGGCAAAAAAAGTGATTCAAAGCCTCGCCGAAATAAAGTTTATCCAGATTCTAAACGATCCAACCCTTGGATTAACAGGTAAAAAGAAAAAGCAGGCAAAGGATTTTCTTTCAGCTCTGCGACAAGCTAAACTGGCAGAGCAAGGAAAAATAAAATTGAAAACTTTAGACGAATTAATTAATGAGCTTTGATTTTATTATCCGAACCACCGAAAGTTTTGACAAATCTGTTAAAAAACTGCATAAAAAGTATCCTTCGTTCATCATAGACCTGCAAATACTGAAAACAGAGCTTTTGGAAAACCCAACTTCTGGTGTAGCATTAGGAAAAGACTGCTACAAATTACGTATGAGCATTGCATCTAAAAAGAAAGGTAAAAGTGGCGGTGCCAGAGTAATTACGTATGTAAAAATTGAAAACACAAATATTACATTACTTGATGTATATGATAAAGGTGATAAGGAATCTATTTCTGAAAAAGAGCTGGTACTACTTATAAAAAAAGCAGGATAACGATGTATAAAATTATTCGTTCATTCCTTTTCTTATTTTCTCCCGAATGGGTGCATTATTTTTCGATGAACTGCCTGAAGCTATTGTGCAACATCGGGTTTAAAAGTGTTCTTACAAAAATATACCGCCAAAAAGGAAATGCTCAATACTCAATATTCAATATTCAATTCTCAAATAAAGTCGGTCTTGGTGCAGGGTTTGATAAAAATGCCCGTTATTTAAGAGAATTAGAGTGCCTCGGTTTTGGTTTTGTAGAAATAGGGACTGTAACTCCCCTGCCGCAAACTGGCAACGATAAGCCAAGATTGTTTCGTTTACCAAAGGATAAAGCTCTTATTAACAGGATGGGTTTTAATAATGATGGGGTGGAAGTAATTGCCAAGAGATTAAAAGAATGGAAAGAGAAAAAGAGTAATTCCAAACTGATTATCGGTGGCAACATTGGCAAGAATAAAGTAACTCCGAATGAAGATGCCTGGAAAGATTATGAAATTTGTTTTACGGCACTCCACCCTTACGTTGATTATTTTGTAGTGAATGTAAGTTCGCCAAATACTCCGGGTCTTAGAGAATTGCAAGAGAAAGAATCCCTTCGGAAAATTTTGACGAATCTACAAACAATTAACGATGTTCAAACTCAACCAAAGCCTTTGTTACTAAAAATAGCACCAGACCTCACACAAGAACAGATTGACGATGTAATTAATCTGGCTCTTGAAATAAAATTAGATGGGCTTGTAGCAACAAACACAACAATCAACCGCATCGGCCTCACAACTCACAACTCACAACTCGCAACTATCGGCGAAGGAGGCCTAAGCGGTTTGCCATTAAAACACAGAAGCACAGAAGTAGTAAAGTATATTTGTCAAAAATCAGGCGGAAGGATTCCTGTTATTGCCAGCGGGGGTATTTTTACAGCCGCAGATGCTAAGGAAAAAATAGAAGCTGGTGCATCTTTAGTGCAGGTATGGACAGGATTTATTTATGAAGGGCCGGGGATTGTGAAGAAGATTTGTAAAGAACTTAATAATAAATAAGCAATTGGCAATAGACAAATAAATGTTTCAGCCTAAACCATTGTCTATTGCTCATTGCCTATTTTCAATTTAGCAATATGGAGTATTTATTCACTTCGGAAAGTATTATTAGTTTTTTTGTTCTTGTAATTCTGGAAGTAGTGCTGGGAATTGATAATGTGATTTTCGTAAGCATTATCCTCAACCGACTAAAAGGAAAGGATGACCAGAAAAAAGCCCGCCGCTTTTGGATGATTACGGGCATCATCTCCCGCAGCATTTTGCTGATAGGACTTGGTTGGTTGCTGACACAAAAAGGAAAGTCAGTGTTTGTTATTGCAGGCAAAGGATTTGACCTGGCAAGTATTGTAATGCTGGCCGGAGGTTTATTCCTTATTTATAAATCAGTAATGGAGATACACCATAAACTTGAAGGAGAAGACCCGAATGAAACCTTGAAACATAAAAAGCAGCTTTCCTTCGGACAGGCTATTGGGCAAATTCTATTGATTGATGCCGTATTCTCTTTCGATAGTATCATAACAGCAGGTGGTACTGCCAAACATGTGGAAATAATGATCGCTGCCGTGGTAATTGCAATGACAGTGATGTTTCTGTTCAGTCCTGCCATCTCCGGATTTATTCACAAACATCCAACACTGAAAATGCTGGCGCTGAGTTTCCTGGTAATGATAGGGCTAAGTTTAATAATGGAAGGTTGGGACAGCGAAACAGCACATCAAATGAAGCTGAAAAA
>JBKJIX010000010.1:0-10196 GCA_046598205.1 Chitinophagaceae bacterium | reverse complement strand
CGGCGCACCGTAGTTTGTTTATAAAAACTAAAGTCCACACCTACCCTCACCTTGAGCAATGCTATTATTTGCCGAAAAGCGTCTTCATTTATTTTATCTTTTGCTTCAGATGAATCGGGTGCAGAAGAGATAGCAAAAGATTGCTGAAGCTCCATCAGCCTTTCCGAAATTTTTTCGGGTGGAAGAATGAAATCAACAACGTCAGCATCAATAGCATGTTGCGGCATACCATCATAAGCAGCAGAAGCCGGATCCTGAACAAACGTAAGTCCGCCATGATTTTTTATATCTCTTAATCCTGCCGTGCCATCTCCACCGGTGCCAGATAATATCACGCCAATGGACTGACCCTGGTGTACTTCTGCCAGCGACGAAAAGAAAATATCAATTGGTAAATTCCTGTCTTTGGCCAATCTAGGACTCAGTTTCAACACACCATCTGTGGCCACCAGCATTTTATTGCTGGGAATAACATAAATATTATTGGGATTGACAAATACATTGTCACTTATTTCTATAACAGGAATTTTGGTTACCCGTTGTAAAATTTCCGGCAAAGAACTTTCATGTTCGGGATGTAAATGCTGAACGAGTATATAAGCCATGCCTGAATTTTCAGGAATAGCTTTCAGCAATTTTTTAAAAGCTTCCAATCCACCTGCAGAGGCACCTATGCCTACAACCGGGAAAAGATTTTGCGAGAGTATTTTTGGTTTATCAATTTCTTCTGTTCGCATGATGGTTTTTTCTGTAGAATGGTGACAGTGCTATTAAAAAATCTTATCCTGCCAACTTATTGGCAGTTTGTCGAATAATCTAAATACCTTTTTTATAAAATTTCAATTTATAAAAACCCTTTGATGCAGCGGGGTTCTCAAAAAATTGATAGTTTTTCAATTTCGCAGGACAAATAATTGAGGGGGTCACTAAAAGTTTAAGGGGAAAAGAGTTCTTAATTAATAGTTGATTTATCCCTGCACTTATTATATATATAAATTGCCTGCCTGACACTATCATTTATTTAGATAGCATTATTCTCTTCGTAATACCTGATTTTATTGTAAAGGGTTTTACGGTCAATATTAAGACGGGCCGCAGCTTTCGTTTTATTAAATTTTACTTCTTTCAATACATTCATAATAGCGAGATATTCAGCCTGCGATGCGGCATCTTTTAAATCTTTTGGAGCTGCGGCTATTGGAGTTGGTAAAACTTGCGTTAGAACTGGCTCTACAGTATTAACAATACCACCTATAATTTCCCAGGGCAATGCGTTGCTGGTAATTTTTCCTCCTGCAGATAATAAACCTGCCCGGCGGATAACATTTTTAAACTCCCGCAGGTTACCCGGCCATTCATAATTTAAAAATAACTCCATTACTTCATCATCAAACCCATCAAGCTGTTTATTTAATTCCGTTGCTACTTTTTGCAAAAAGAAATCTGCAAATAATTTAATATCTTCTTTGCGTTGCCGCAGCGGGGGGATGGTAATTGAAAATTCATTGAAACGATGATATAAGTCTTCCCTGAACTTTCCTTTGCGGTATGCCTCCTGCAGGTTTTCGTTAGAGGCAACAATAACCCGTACATCCGTACTCATGTCTTTGCTGCTACCCACTCTTTTAAATTTCCGTTCCTGAATAACCCGAAGTAAAGTAGTTTGCACATCCAATGGTAAATTGGCTACTTCATCTAAAAACAAAGTGCCGCCATCTGCCACTTCAAAAAAGCCTTCCTTATCCGTTATCGCACCCGTAAAGGAACCTTTTATATGGCCAAACAGTTCGCTGGCTGCCAGCTCTCTGGAAATAGTGCCGCAGTCCACTGCTATAAAAGGTTTATCCTTTCTGGTACTGGACTGATGAATTGTTTTTGCTATTACTTCCTTACCCGTACCGCTTTCTCCATACAGGATAACACTAAAATTGGTAGGGGCTATTAATGCTACCTGCTTGTACATTTCCGTTGCACATTCCGACATACCTGCCAGGTATTCTTCATTGATGGCAAAAATTTTTCTGGCTGCATTAAAAGGCTGGGTTGTATTATCCGGAGACCCATTATGATTCTGTGGGGAATTGGTTTCGTTTAAACTTTTATGGATAACTGATATTACTTCTTCCGGTATTAATGGTTTAGTGATATAATCATAAGCACCCATCCGCATCACTTCCACTGCCATTTTTACATCTGAATAACCGGTGATGATGATTACAACAACCGCAGTATCAATTTTTCTTAATTCTTCCAGCACCTTTCGTCCGTCCATGCCTTCAAGTCTGAAATCACACAAAACGAGGTCAAACCTTTTTTCTTTGAACTTCAATAAGCCCTTGCTGCCAGAAAGGGCTGTATCTGTTTCAAATCCTTTACGTTGCAGAAAATGGCTAAGCAGTCGGCACATATCTGCATCATCATCAATAATCAATATACGTTTCATGAAAAAGTATTTAGTTTAAAAATAGACAAAACTGAACTGGTAACCTTATTATGATACATTAAGCCTGTTTCATGGATATGGTTTTTACATTTACTACGGAAGCTACTCATCAGCAGTAGAAAATTTCAACCATTATGTGGAAGAAATATACCCCTTTACCCGGTTTCGGGAATCAGTAAGGCAAATAAAATGCCTGTTACAGCCTTATTTAAAAAAATAAGTGATTGGCAGTAAATTTGAGCCTTACGGCTTAAATGTTACACAGTTATATTTTAAAAATGTCGATAGATTCTACACCAGTTGAAGTAAAAATTCTTATTGTTGATGATGAAGCAGACATCTGCTATTTCCTCAGTCACAACCTGGCAAAGCGGAATTTTATCACTTCTTTTGCCCTTACTTTAAAGGATGCAGAAATGAAGCTACAGACTGATAAGCCCTCCATTTTACTGTTAGACAATCATTTACCTGATGGCCTGGGTATTAATTTTATAAATAAGATAAAAAATAAATACCCCGATTTGAAGATTGTAATGATAACGGCACACGATACACCGCAAGACCGTTCAAAAGCTTACAGCAATGGTGTCAGCTTCTTTCTTTCAAAACCCTTTACCATTACTGAAGTAAACAGGGTAATTGATGTATTAATTGGTGATGCTGCGGCATAGCGTAAGATGATACACAAACTGAGAAATTTACTCCACAAATTCTTAACCGGCCAGCGTCTCTATCTGCGAAATTTCTTTTTCAGGATACAAAATCCAGGGTAATAGTAAAGGTAGTTCCTTCTCCTTTTTTGCTCTTTACTGAAATATCTCCTTTATGATTCAATATTATATTCTGTGTATTGGTAAGCCCCAATCCATTGCCTTTTGGCTTACTGGTAAAATAAGGTTCGAATAACCTGCCAAGTGCTTGTTCATCCATGCCCGTACCATTATCGGATATGATTATTTTGCATTTTCCATCTTCCCCTTTTGTTTCCAGAATAAGTTTACTATCTGGCCTGTTTTCCATGGCCTCCAATGCATTAATTATAATATTCAGTACCGCAATCTTAATTCTGTCCATATCTATGGATATATCACACACATCATCACTGTATTTTTTTATCACTTTCACCTCTGTTAGTGCTACCCTGTCTTTAGCTTCATTCAATGTTTCATCCAACAATTTATTAGCTGATACCCTGGTAAAATTAAGTTCAGAAAATTTAGTAGAGTTCAGCAAATCTGAAATAAGCTGGTTGATCCGGTTACTGTTCCGGTTAATCATCTCAAATAAAAAACCGGTGCTTTCATAGTTATCCTGAGTTTCTGTCTTTAACTGTTCGGCTGCCAGGTTGATATTGGTAAGGGGGTTACGTACTTCATGTGCTATGGTACGGGCAATGCGGCCTGTAGTGGCAAACTTTTCGAGGCTCCGCATCTTTACAAGCTCCGTATTAGCTTTAGCCAATTTTTCAATGCCAAGCTTTAGTTCTTCCTGGTAGTCCCGCATATGTTGTTCGGCTGATTGCTTGGCTTTATTCTCTTTAGCATGAGCAATAAACCCGAAAAGAACCAGCCCTATTGCTATGATTACTGAAGCGATATTAATAAACTTAAGGGCACTGGTAGTTGTTTCTATTTTCTTATCCCGTTCAATAAGCAGCGATCTCTCTTTAGCTTCCATTTCATTCACTATGTCCCTTATTTTATCCATTGCCGCTTTTGATTGTGGCTGCGTCATCATCAACGAGTCAGTAATCACTTTGTTATTCCGTTCATATATACCCAAATTATAATTAAATAAGAAAAACCTCCTGTCTAATTCTGGTTTCAATTCAACCAATTTTTGCTGCTGAAAAGTATTATCGGCTGTTTCTTTTACAAGTAACCGGTAAAAAGAGTCTGCTGTTTCTTTAGCATTGGCATAAGGCCGTAAGTAACCGGGAATTGCCGTTATCCAGTAGCCCCGTATGCCCGACTCTGCATCAGATATTTTGGATAACATGGTTTCCAGGTTAGCAATTACCTGGTTAGAATGCTCCACCCTTTTGGCCTGTTCAACAAACCTTTGGTTTGCATACAATGTACCGAGGTAAGCAAATACCAATAAAAAAAAACCAATAGCATAACCAAGCCTTATCTTGCCCAGGTTATTTATGCTTAGTTTTACGTTATTCATAATTGTATTGCTATACTTAGTATTTTTTACACCCGGTTAAAGATATATGATTATGAAATACAACTGAATGCTTATTACATTTTCAGCCAGCATCTATTTTTTTTATTCCCCGATAAGTCCCAATAAAAAAAAGGCACTTTAATTTGTACCAGCTTGCCTATTAATTTATTTACCTCTCCTTTTGAGAGGGTGAGTAACCCTCTGCTGTTCGTAATAATGGCTGGATTATAATGGCTAAAAGAGAAGGAATTATAGTTATTAACTTCCACCTCTATTTTAGTTTGTTGTAGTGTTCCTGTCTTTTCTTTAAAACTAAGTAGCCGGCTTTTTGTGTATTGCAGCTTGGCCGTATGTTGCATAATCTGATTATTCAAATACCCCGAAATCAGCAACGAACAGGTGAGCAGGAAAAAAATAATTATAAATAAATATTTCATCTTACTACAGTTACTTCCATTTTTAAATTTATTTACTATTTTTATATTACCTAATTGTACTTTGATGGTTAAAGATTATACCCACTACCTTTCAAAAGAGAAAATTGACATATCGCTGTTTTTTACTCCTCTTATTTCATCAGCAATTATTTCTGCCGCTATGAGGCTAAACGTAATGCCGTTTCCCCCAAAGCCTAGTGTAAAATAACTATTGGGCAATTTTTTATAATTGCCTATATAGGGCAGCCCATCTTTAGTAGAACCAAAAGTGCCTGTCCAGCTGAATTCAGGAATAAAATTAATAAGCGGAAAAGTTTTTTTAAAGTCCCCTGTCAGTTGCTTTGTCTTTTTAATAAGTAAGGCATCTCTTTTTGCCGGTGAATAAAAATCTTCATCCCGGCCACCCACTAATATCCTTTTATCCGGTGTTGTCCTCATATATAAATAAGGGTCGGCTGTATTCCAAAGCAACATATCGTTTTTCCAGAAAGGTTTATCAATACTTAACGTTTCGCTGATAATGGCGTAGGTAGATTGCAATTTTATTATCGGTTTGCTGATGTATTTAACTACCTCGTAGCCGGTAGCATACACTAACTTTTTTGCTTTAATGCTGTATCCCCCTGCCGTCATCAGCTCTACACCATTTTTTTTATGCCGAATTGCCGTAATGGCTGTTCTGTCGTACACTTCAAGCCCTTTTTCAGGTTATACTGGTGCAGGTGATGGGTAAACATATAGGCATTTGTTTGCCCGGCACTTGATGAAAGTATAGCTGCCGGTGCATGAATACCTATTTTTTCTAATACGGCATCCTTTTCCAGGAATTGCACACCAAAGCCGTTTTTCTTTCTGGCGGCAAATTCTTTCTTCAAATCAGTTACATCCTTTTTAGCAGCGGCATAATAAAGGCTTTTCTTTTTTTGAATATCGGAAAAGCCAATTTTATTGGCCACTGTTATTAACTTATCTATGGCTTCCTTACAAAGCCAATACGATCTTGCTGCATTCTTTTCCCCAACCATCGTTGATAATTTATGCAAAGGGGTATCAATTTCATATTGAAGCAACGACGTACTGGCACAGGTGCTACCCAGTCCAATACTTCTTGCATCCACTATTACACAGGAAATATTTTTTTCTATAAGGTGGTATGCTGTCAATGCCCCCGAAATTCCTCCACCCATAATTACCACATCCGTTTTGATATTTTTTATCAGCTTGGGATAATTAAATACCAATCCATTTTTTATCAACGAAAATGGATAGCCTGATTTAAGGTTCATGCTACTATTATTGAAGATATCGTCTTACTGTCCAGGCCAGGGTTTCATGTTCCAGCATCAAACCAGTCAGAAAATCGGCAGTCCCCTTATCATTGTATTTTTCATCACAATCGTCTATGTTCTTTCTTAATTGAGTAACAACAGCTTCATGATCTTTTAGCAATTCGCTTAGCATTTCTTTCTGGTTAGGATATTTACCTGGTGCCTCTTTTAATGATGAGTGCTGTAAAAATTCCTGCATGGTACCTGGTGTTTTAGCCCCCAGCTTATTAATTCGCTCCGCTATTTCATCAATGGCTTCTTCTAATTTCTTATAATGCTCCTCAAACAGTTTATGTAATTCCATAAAACTATTGCCTGATACATTCCAGTGAAATTTTCTTGTTTTAGTGTATAATACCACTGCGTCAGAAAGTACCGCCGTCAGCATAGTATTAACAGAAACGAGGTTTTTAGCAGATAACCCAATGTTTGGTTTCATAATAAAGAGTTTTAATTAAAAAAAAACAGCCTTTCCCAGGTTGCAAGTTTTAGTCCAATTATCTGGCAGCCAGATCAAAGCAAATAATTCTCAATTTGTTGAAATAAATCCCCACTTATATATTTAGAAAAAAAATATTCAAGACACAGTATGTTTGGCACAAAATTTTGATAGATGCCAGCAGAATGCAGTAAACAAATTTTGTAAACCTTAAATTCAACTATTATGTTACGCTGGACAGTTATTTTTCTAATAGTAGCCATTATAGCTGCTGTTTTTGGCTTTGGTGGTATTGCTGCTGGTGCAGCTTCTATCGCTAAAATTTTATTCTTCGTCTTTATTGTACTTTTCCTGCTTTCCCTGATTTTTGGAAAGAATGTAAAAGGGTCGGGTGTTTAAAATGCTTAAACCATATATACCCTTATTTTATACTTTATATTCAATCTTATGAAACGAATGCTTCAGATATTGAGTTTACTTTTTTTAGGGCTATGGATAACCGGGTTATTTTATTTAAATGGCACCAACACCATCCATATAGCACTGATAGTGGGATTACTTTTCTTTTTCCGGTCATTGATGATAATTGAAACACCGGCAATAAAAGAAACAGGAAATACTACAACTGAATAGGAACATTCGTTTTTCGTCCGGACTTCTCATTTTAAAAAACAATCAATAACAATTAAAAATCAATTTTATGAGCTCAAAAGTATTATTAGGTTTTTTAGCCGGCGCAGCTACCGGTGCCCTGGCAGGTATATTACTTGCCCCGGACAAAGGTTCCGAAACAAGAAAGAAGATTGCCGGGAAGGCCGGTGATATTACCGAATCGGTAAAAAATTCTTTTGGTGATTTTATTGACAGCGTTAAAGGTGCCTATGCAGGTGCTAAAGAAGATGCTGAGGAATTTGGAGATAAGGCGAAGGGAAAAATGAACAGTTTAAAGAATGAAGCAAAAAATGCTTTGTCGTAAAGTGAAATTTTTCCGTTAAAAAAACCGCCAGGTATAAAAATCACTAATTATGCAGTCCCCGATTGAACATATAGAAAATATCATTTCGAAGGCAGGAGAGCTGGCTGAAACAAAAGCTGAATTGTGGAAATTGAAAGCCACAGGAAAGATTGCTGAGACGATGTCTTCTGTTATTTCCATCATGGCTATTGTCCTTATCGCAGGTGTATCAATATGTATTTTAAGTATTGGTGGAGCATTATGGATCGGACATGAGCTTGGAAATTCAAGCTATGGGTTCTTTATAGTTGGTGGTTTTTATATCCTTTGCGGTTTATTGATTTATTTTTTCAGAAAGCACTTTATCAAAGGCCCACTTACTCATTTACTTATTAATAAAATAATGAAATAATGCCCAACGGGATTTACAAGAGTAATGGCCTGCAACTGAAAATTGAGGAACTGGAAGCATTGCAGGCCAGTCAAATGGCTGATTTGAAAAGTTCTGCCGGTGCCTTATTAGATGGTTTTAGTCCTTCGGAAATGTTGCGTAGCGCATTACGGGATGTTACCACTTCCCCAGATCTGAGAACGGCTGCCCTTGATACAGCGGTTGGAATTGGTGCTGGATTTTTGGGCAGAAAACTATATGTTAGAAATTCGCATAGTTTTTTCAGGAAAATAGCCGGTTCGGCTGTCCAACTCTTTGTAACTACTTTCGTTCGCAACAAAATGTCGCAAATAAGGGATGCTAAAACAGAAAAGCAAGAAGATTAATCACACCATTTTAATTGGTTGTAATTTTAGTACATTGATGAAAGTTGAATCCACGATTCAACTTTTTATTTTTTCAATTTTTAGCCGGTATTAGTCAATGAATATTACGTTCAACAATCGCATTAAACAGGTATTACTGCTATTGCTAATCCTGCTGCTGATTTTCCTGGCTTTTAAAGAGGTAATAAGCTTTTTACCGGGCATATTAGGTGCTATAACCTTGTATATGCTTAGCAGGGCTGGTTATTTCCAGTTGGTGTATAATAAAAAATGGAAGAAAGGCAGGGCCGCAGGTCTTTACCTGCTTTATTATCTGATGTTATTAGGCCTGCCGGTTTTTCTCGCTATAACACTTATAAGCCCCAAGATAAATGCAGTAATAAATGACCCTACTGCTACTATTGAAAGCATAAAGCAAGCCGTAAAACAAGTACAAGAAAAGGCTGGCGTTGATTTCGTTTCAGAAAAATCACTTGCCGATTCGCTGAATAAAGTTACAGATTACATTCCTTCATTGCTCAACAGCACTGCCAACCTGCTTACGAACCTGATACTGATGTTATTCTTTCTTTACTACATGCTTTATTATGGCAAGGAAATGGAAAAAACCCTGTACCGCATTATCCCTTTGAAAGATAATAATACCAGTATGCTGGCTGCCGAAACAAAAAAGATTGTAAAAGCCAATGCATTGGGCATACCATTGATCTCCATTATACAGGGTCTTACAGCTACATTGGGTTATTTTATATTTGGTGTAAATGAGTGGGCTTTATGGGGATTTTTGACCGGCATATTTGCTTTTTTTCCGGTAGTTGGTACTATGATTGTGTGGGTGCCTCTTGTAATTTATACTTATACAACTGGTAATGCCGGTATGGCAACTGGCCTCTTGCTATACAGTGTAATAGTAACAGGTAATGTAGATTATGTGTCCCGTATTACTATTATGAGAAAACTGGGTGATGTTCATCCGGTTATTACCGTACTTGGGGTAATTGTTGGCCTTGGTTTATTTGGTTTTATCGGGTTGATATTTGGTCCGCTTCTCGTCAATTATATTATTGTGTTGTTTAAAATTTATATGAATGAATTTGTAGAGCCGTTGGCAGAAGAATGTAACCCTGAGACTAAAGATGCAGGTGTGAGTGAACAAAGTAATTGATATTTCACTATATCTTTCGTGTCATGATATTAACTATAATACGGACTAATCATCCAATACACCACCACACCCGTAACCGCTACATAAAACCAGATGGGCCACGTTATGCGAACTAATTTTTTGTGCTTGTCAAACTCACCTGTTAATGCACGGTAGGCGGAGAACAAAATAAAAGGAAGGATAATACCTGCCAAAGGAATATGAGTGCCGAGTATAATGTAATAGATCATCCGGCTGCTGCCTACCGCAGCTTTTTCTAATTCAGTAATAATACCATCATGGTTTATATCACCAAACCTTGTGTCGCCTGCAAACAGGTGGTGGCAGATATAACTTACTAAAAAAAGTATGGAGAGTAACATTGCTGACATCATCAGATTTTTATGCAGCGTATAGTTTTTACTTTTTACTGCTATCAATGCAATGACAAGCAGTATGGCTACACAAGAATTGATAATGGCATTGGCTTTGGCAAACAGG
>JBKJIX010000158.1:0-39105 GCA_046598205.1 Chitinophagaceae bacterium | reverse complement strand
CTTTTTGATCCCCAATCATATATAGTAGATAAAAAAACTACTCTCTTTACAGAATCTCAAATAAAGGAATGGGGGGTAGAAGCGGAAGAGCTAAATAAAAAAGAAGAAGGTGACCAGGCTTGTTTTTTCTTGCGGAAGAAATAGGTGTCTCGTAATTGACAGTATTAAATAGTACACTAAGGTTCTAAAAAACCATCTTTCGGTTTGGTACGTTGAGTTGCAAATCTTTTAAATAACGGGAAATAATTTTTCAGGCAGAAAGAAGTAGTAATGTATTATCAGAAAAAGTGATTAATTGATAATACCGGTTTGCTTAAAAAAATGCTCAATCGGATTCAACGGAAATCCTTTACGAAAAAAGGCGAAAGCATTCTTTCCCATTTCTTCCCATTCACTGCGGTTTTGCCAGGCTTTTTCCAGTACCTGATTAATGCCGTCGATAGAAACAGTATCTGCAATCCATCCGTTATAATTATCCGTAACCCACAACGGCATATCACCTACTTTACTAACCACAACTGGCCGGGACATTGACAGGGCTTCCATTACTGAAATGGGCATTCCGTCCATATGTGTAATCTGCAAAACAAGATGAGAACTTTCAATTGCACTTTTTACATTTTGTGTATGCTCTCTCAAATAGACTTTTGTGTGCAGTTGTAACTGTTCAATTATTTTTTCTAAAGCCATCTTGTCTTTTCCGTCCCCATACAGATTTAGCTCCCAGTTTCTATCTTTCCACTTATCCATACCAAATGTATGCAGGAGTATATCCTGTGCTTTACGTTCTGTATCTAATGCTGCTAGCATACAAAAGATGACTTTTTCTTCAGGATCTGTTTTAAAAGGTGTATTTTTTTCAGGTGAAGAAAACGTAAGGGGATTGAAAAATACACCCTGCTTTGGAATATCAAGTGAATAGGAGTCTTTTAACGCCAGAAAAATTTTTGGGGTGGCACCTAAGTTTTTCAAGGCATTGTCTGCCCACTTTTGCAACGATGAAAATTTTTTATTCGAAAATCTTTCATTCACATTGTAATTATGATAGATAAGCACATACTGTTTCAATCTTGTATATAGTTTTTTAAATGGGCCGGAGGTTACATCTTTCCAGCCACCCTGGCTTACAATCACTTTATCATAATCTTCGAAAGGAACATTGGCTACGGCTTTATTCAATTTCATTTTTCCAATGAATGGCTGTCTTTTTGTTATCTCTTTGCCCGGCAGCAAAAAAAGTTTGCACCCTGCCTTTTTCAATTCATCCATTCTCTGTTCCTTTCCTGTTCCATTAAAGCAACAGACACCTGTTTCAACACCACGGCGGGCAGTATTCAAAGCAGCCTGGTACCATAATTCCTCACTCCCTCCCCAGGAAGAGCCATTCATGACGGAGAGAAAAAGAATTTTTTGCATTGAAATAATAGATGCGTTTTAAATTAACTATCCCGCCCATCCTTCACGGTCCAAACTTCTGTATTGTATTGCTTCTGCCAGGTGTTCGGGTTTGATGTCATCGCTTGCAGAAAGATCAGCAATAGTTCTGGACACTTTTAAAATTCTGTCATAAGCCCTTGCAGAAAGATTGAGTTTTTCCATAGCTGCTTTTAGCAGATTTGCACCCACCTGGTTGATGACACAAATTTCTTTCAGCATCTTACTGCTTATTTGTGCATTGCAATAGATGCCGGGACTGTCTTTATATCGTTCTGCCTGCCTTTCTCTTGCTGCAATTACCCTGTCACGGATGCTGGCGGAATTTTCACTTTGTTTTGTAGCTGATAATTCACTGAACGCAACCGGTGTTACTTCCACATGCAAATCAATCCTGTCGAGCAGTGGGCCTGATATTTTATTTAAATATTTCTGAACGGTTCCGGGCGGGCAGGTACATTCTCTGTCCGGATGATTATAGAAGCCACATGGGCAGGGATTCATTGATGCAATCAACATAAACGAAGCAGGAAAATCAGTAGCCATTTTGGCTCGTGATATAGTTACCTTTCTTTCTTCCATCGGTTGGCGCATTACTTCCAGCACCGTTCTTTTAAACTCAGGCAATTCATCTAAAAATAAAACACCATTATGTGCCAGCGAAATTTCGCCTGGTTGCGGTATGCCGCCGCCGCCAACCAATGCCACATCAGAAATAGTATGGTGAGGAGAACGGAAGGGCCTTTTTGAAACTAATGTAGAATTCTCAGGTAGCTTGCCTGCAACAGAATGGATTTTTGTTGTCTCTAATGCTTCCTGTAAGGAGAGTGGAGGTAATATAGTCGGTAGCCGTTTTGCAAGCATCGTTTTTCCGGCACCGGGCGGACCGATAAGAATTGCATTATGCCCACCGGCAGCTGCAATCTCCAATGCCCTTTTAATATTTTCTTGCCCTTTTACATCGGCAAAATCAATTTCAAAATCATATTGGGCATTAAAAAATTCATCTCTTGTATTTACTACGATGGGTTCTAACCCGGTTTCTTCTTTTTCAAAAAAATCAATTACTTCTTTGATATGGGTGACACCATACACATTCAGGTTGTTCACCATCCCGGCTTCTTTGGCATTCATAGTTGGAACAATCAATCCTTTAAAGCCTTCTTTTCTTGCCTGAATAGCAATAGGCAAAGCCCCTTTTATAGAACGGATTTCTCCATCGAGTGAGAGTTCGCCCATGATAACATAATTAGCCAGTGCATCCCGGTTTTCAATTTGCTCTGAGGCACCGAGAATGCCTAATGCAATGGGCAAATCAAAAGGAGTTCCACTTTTTTTAATATCAGCCGGTGCCAGGTTCACTACCACTTTTGTTCGTGGCATTTGAAAGCCATTCGTTTTAAAAGTGCTTTCTATACGTTGCAGGCTTTCTTTTACGGCATTATCGGGCAGGCCAACAATCATCGGGTCTTTGCCGGTGGTTAACCAGTTTACTTCTATGGTAATAGTAATAGCTTCCACGCCATACACAGCACTGCCAAATGTTTTTACAAGCATGGTTTGAAGATAAGAGAAAATAATGGGATAGCTTATTACCTGAAAGTGGTATTACTGGTCTTTTACCCGTGTGAAGTCAGACTTAGTAAAGGGGCTTGTGCTAAGTTTCATTGTAAATGAATTGGCAGTAATGTTGCCGAAGTAAAATAACCAGGTGATATTAGTTTTTGTAACAGTGCTTACAGCATCTATCCTGAGTTTATTGCCTTCAATTTTCCAGGTGCCGGTTGCCTCTTCACCTTATTCAAGTGAGAAGCTCAGACTGCAATTATAATCGGGCTAAATCGGCATATCAGACAGGTAACCGGGCATTACTATAAAAATTGAATACCTGAGTTACAGGTTTGGCAAAAAAGAGTAAAATGTTTTATTTCAGTTCTGTTACTTTCCCTTCAAAAAGAATAGATACAAAATCATCAACGGTTAGTTCTCTTGGTTTTTCAGGGAATGAAAAAGTAAAATCCTCTTCCTTTTTACTAACAACTATTTTATTGTGGGTGCCTGCACCGGATTGAGAAATTAAAGAGATGGACAGCGGAAATTGAAAAATAGTTGACTGTAACTGTTTAAGGTGCAGGCGAACTTCTTTTTTAGTTGCATCATATTTCCAGGTAAAATCCAGGGAAGGGTTTTCAGGAGTGTATAACCATTGTTTGAAAAATTGGTTCAGATCTTTTCCGGAAACTGTTTCAAAAATTTTTTGCAGATCTTTTGTTTCAGCATTTTTACCAGCATAGGTTGCATAGTATTGCCGTATGCTTTTTTGAAACACAGAATCACCTAACTGACGGCGCAGCATATGCAGCACCCAACTTCCTTTCTGGTAGCTGTTAGCATTGAGCAGACTCATGTAATTGGGTGTAGAATCAACCACAGGCCGGCGGTTTGTTTTTACAAAACCAATTACTTTATCCCGGTCATTTCTCATTTCTTTATTCAAACTGTCTGTACCATATTTAGATTCAATGTAAATATGGGTGAGGTAGGTGGCAAAGCCTTCACTAAGCCAGAAATGAGCAAAACTTTTTTCTGTAGCCATATTGCCAAACCATTGATGCACTATTTCATGGCTCAGTAGCTCTTCTTCCAGCCGTTGACCGCTTACTGAATATTCAGCATAAAAGATGGCCCCCGCATTTTCCATACCGCCAAACTTTGTTTTGGATTGTACGTTAGCTAATTTTTTATAGGCATAAGGACCAATGTAATTGATATGAAAGGCAAGAATGTCTTTGGCCATTGCATAATCATAAAATCCTTCTGTTTTATTTTCAGGATACACCCAACTTGTTACAGAGATACAGTTTACATCACCAACTGTATTGACAGCAAAATCTGCAGCGCCGATCACCATTACTTTGGTGGGAAGTGCTACCTCTTCTTTGTAATGAGTGAGTTTTTTATTGCCCGGTAAATTTGTTTCTTCTATTTGCACCCCGTTTGATATTACCTGGTAATGTGATGGTGCAGTAACGATAAATTCCACCGTTGCCTTATCAGCAGGATCATCTACACAGGGAATCCAGTTATGTGCCCGGTTGGGCCAATTGTCGGCAAAGAAAGTACGGTTGCCATATTTGTTTTTAGAAATGATGAGGCCATCGGCAGGGATGCCTTTGTAGCGGATAACAACTGTGGCAGTATCACCAGCAGCTTTCTTTTTTGGAAATGCGATTTTAAGTTTTTCCGCTGAGTGGGTATTAGGTAATAGTTTATTTTCATCCTGACTTTCCACAACTGAAAAGACAGCCATGCCTTTTCCTTTTGATACATTTGTTAAGTCAAGAGCCAGTTTATTGCCCTCTTTTAAAAAAAGAACTTTCATTGTTGCTTTGCCGCGGATTGAATCAGATTCATCGTTTAAAAAGATTTCAAATTTATAATGCAGCACATCAATACTACGTTGTGCATCAGCAGCAATAGTAAGGCAACCAAAACCAAGGAATATCACAAAGTTCTTTATCATTATTCCCGGTTAAAAATTTTATCTGGCTTTTGTGTGGCTTCTCTTATTCGTTCTGTGATTTTTTTCAGTGGCAGAGGTTTCAGCAATTTAGGCGGGTCAATGTTTTCATCTATGTCATCAAAAAAATTAACTGCCTTCATAGCTATCATGGGATTAGAGTATTTGTATTTGGAAGAAAAGAAATCAACCATTTGCTTCATACTGAAATGTTCCAGCAGAAAATAAATGGCTATAAAATCCTTCAGCCTTTTACCGCTTTGTATAATGGCATGAAACTTCATAGCAGCAATATCTTCTTTTCTTAGAAATGTAATTCCTTCTTCTGTAACGGGAGGAAATAACAATTCGTAGTTGTGCCTGATAAAATCTGTTTTGATGTTGTTTACAACCGCAAGTAAAGTTCCTTTTCTGGCGAGAGTGGCTGAAAAAATGTAGTTGCTATCTAAAAGGTTTTCAATGACACCTGGTTCAAATTCATTTTTTGTAAACAAATCTATGTCTATTGAATTGCGGTGACCCAATTGCAGAGCCAATGCAGTGCCGCCAACCAGATAAAAATCTTTCAGTTCAGGAATTGCCTGTAGCTGCTGAACTAATTGAAACGCAGCAGGGGCAATAATAAAAGGGTCTTTATGCAGCATGTAAAAAACCAGAGGTGAGGAAAAATTTTGAAAACTCTTTATCTCTTTTATCCAACTGGGCACTCCATTCTATCGTTTCCAGGATTTGTTCTTTTGAATACAGGCTAACCATTTCTCTCCACTCTTCCAGATTTCCTCTTTCAAGTACTCGTTCAATTACAATTTTATAGGATTTTAGATAATTAAATGTATCCAAATCATACTCCCAGAGGAGAGCCTGGTTGATAATATGTGGTCTATCATTATTCATTTTTACTACTGTAAATATAACAAATTTATGCCTGAATACTTGAGGAAAGGCCATGTAGTTTACAGGGAAAACCTGACTGGTTTAGGCAGAAAATCGGACAGTTAATTACAATTTCTCCAGCATTTCCACCACTTTTTCCCGTTTCAATATCACATAGCCTATCCGGTCATTGCTGATACCTTCTTTCAGTTGGTAGCTGAATTCGAGTTGCTCATCTTTTACATTCGTTTCAAAATAACGGAACGAAATAGTAGGATAGTTTTTCAGTTCATCGCCTATTTCATATAAGTGAGTAGAGAGAATGAACAAAGAATTTTTTATTTTAATCAAACCTTTGATAACAGTCAGCGAACATTTCATGGCATCCTGCACATTGGTGCCTTTAAATAATTCATCAATCAGTACCAGCCATTTTTTCCCATTATTTATTTTTTCAATCGTATTTTTTATCCGCTGCACTTCGTTGAAGAAAAAACTTTCGCCTTTAGCGATATTATCCACCACATTAATATTGCTCAAAAGGCCGTCAAAGAAAGTCAGTCTCATTTTTGTTGCGGGTACACCCATTCCGATATGAGCCAGGAAAACGGCGGAGCCAACTGCTTTTATTAAAGTGCTTTTGCCTGCCATATTGGCCCCGGTCAAAAAAACAAAATTGTTTTCAGGGTTTAATTGTAAATCGTAAGCAACAGGCTTTGGTAATAGTACATGGTATAAGCCTTTAGCATCTACCAACGATGCTTCTTGTTCCACAAATTCAGGAAAAGTAAGGTTGTATGTTTTTACTGCCACCGCCATCGAATACCAGGCATCTAACCGACTGAAAATATCAATCAATTCCAACGTATCTGTTTTGTAGCGGCCACGCAGATAATGACCGTAATATAAGTTTTGACGGGGAGAAAATTTTTGCCCCGGTAATGTTTCTGCCAATTTTTGCAACGGCGTTTCTTTCAGTATCCGGCCGATTCGGTCTGTATAAAATTGAATGTTCGGAGGAAGCTCAAGGTCTTCCAATAGGTCTGCTATGTTTTTTATTCCCCGGTAGAAATCTGCAAAATGGATCATTGAGTATTTCACCATGGAATAGTCTTCATTGTGAAGCCATTTGTAAAACAAGTTATTGATAGAGCCGGGGCTTTCGCTGATGGGATCCAGTGCATAATCCATGAACTTGTCCATTACCAGCACCGTGCCATTGGTAATGCCGGTGGGCCAATCCTTTACATGTTCTAAAAATGTGCGGATGATTTTTTGGGTGCCGATTATCTTCTTTATATCATTATGCGGTTCGCTGAAAAATTTCCGCAGCCATTCCTTGCCACCGGTGGTACGGGTAAAATTGAGTTTATGAAATATAGAAAATTCTTCTTCGTGGCGGAAGATGGAAATGTCGTTGAATGATATTTTGTCTATCTCCATGGTTACGTAGAACGCAGATTATTAGGATTGTTAAGACAAATACAGATCAAATCATAATAAATCATATTTATCATGACAATCTGCGTTCTGTATTTACCTGTTAAATTTAAGCCGCTGGCCTTTAATTGATTCATCCCACACCACATTTCTCCCACCAAGGGCGGGACAGGCAAATACCAGATGTCCATTTACAAACGTATGAGTAATAGATGCAGGAAATTGAAAATTCTCTAAAGGACTCCAGCCGCATTTGTATAAAATACTTTCTTTAGTGGCTATTGTTGATTCATTTAGATCCACAATTACCAGGTCGGCCGGATAGCCTTCCCGGATATAACCCCGGTCTTTAATTTGGAAACATTCGGCTACCGCATGGCTCATTTTTTCTGCAATTTTTTCTAAACTGATCCTGCCTTGTTTATAATAATACAGCATCAGTAGTAATGGATGCTGAACTAATGGCAAACCTGCGGGGGCTTTTTCATACGGTTGATTCTTTT
The DNA here is from genome assembly GCA_046598205.1 of Chitinophagaceae bacterium. Classification (GTDB taxonomy): domain Bacteria; phylum Bacteroidota; class Bacteroidia; order Chitinophagales; family Chitinophagaceae; genus JJ008. The sequence continues at coordinate 31,335 of JBKJIX010000158.1, read as the reverse complement.
CTTCCCATGTATGTGGTGCATGGTCAGTAGCTATCACATCCAGTCTGTCATCCAGCAATGCCTTCCACAAAGCTTCTTTGTTATGAGGGGCTTTAATGGCAGGATTGCATTTTATCTTATTTCCAAGCTTTGCATAATCATCGCTGGTAAAATGCAGATGGTGTACACAAACTTCAGCCGTAATACGTTTTTGTTTCAGCGGAAACATATTTGTAAACAACGGTAGCTCTTTTTCTGTGCTGATGTGCAGAATGTGCAGTCTTGTATTATATTTCTTGGCAATCTGAATAGCATACAGTGATGACTGATAGCAAGCTTCTTCATCCCTGATAATGGGATGGTCGGCGGTAGTTAATACCTTTCCGGGTATTTTTATTCTTTCGATGTTTTGTCTTACTATCTTTTCGTCTTCGCAGTGTGTGGCAATAAGCACTTCGCTTTCCCGAAATATTTTATCTAATGTGTTGGGGTTATCTACCAGCATATGGCCGGTGCTGGCGCCCATAAAAATTTTAACACCGCAAACATCATGGCGCCTGACATTTGTTTTTAGCACTTCATCGGCATTATCATTGCCGGTTCCCATAAAGAAGGAATAGTTAGCCAGTGAATATTGCGATGCGATTTTGTATTTGTCTTCCAGCAATTCTTGTGTAAGAGCATTAGGAACCGTGTTTGGCATTTCCATAAAACTGGTAACACCGCCAGCTACCGCCGCTTTTGCTTCGGTATAGATAGTTGCCTTATGTGTAAGCCCCGGCTCCCGGAAATGCACCTGGTCATCAATACAACCGGGGAAGAGATATTTTCCTTCTCCATTAATTTCAACGTAATCTATTTTATTTTGTGCAATCTGTGGCTGAACTTTCTCAATTCTGCCATTTGATATTAACACATCTGCCGTTATAATCCGGCCTTCGTTGACAACCTGTATATTCTTAATCAGATATTTTTGCATATTTTGTCGCCCGAATCTAATTCCAAGACCCATGCAATTTATAAAAACCCCTGTAAGACTGCTACTAATTCTTTTTCCCCTTGCCGGCACTGCTCAAACCACTTATTTTCCGCAGGGGGATAAGGCCAATATATTAATAGAACGGCTCGAAATAAAAAGAAAGAATGACTCCACCCTGAATTTTTCAAAAGTCAGACCTTTTAGCCGCCAGGTTATTATCAACAATATTAATCAATGGAGTAACTCGGCAGAAAAAACTATAAGACTGTCAAAAGTTGACCAGTACAACCTCAACAGCCTGCTGATGAATAATATTGAGTTTTTGGCAGACAAGAGTCAGTTTAAAAGCAAAAAACCAATTGCCAAACGTTTTTATCATACACCGGCCAGCTTGTATGAAGTGCATATAAAAGATTTTGACCTGGTAATAAATCCGGTAATATTGCTTAGTGTATCGAAAGAGAATAACAATGATGAAACACTTTATCAGAATACCCGAGGACTGAACCTGCGGGGAAAAATTGCCAATAAGATCGGTTTCTATGCTTATGTTACCGATAATCAGGAAAAAGATCCGCTGTATGTAAGGGATTGGGTAGAAAGACGGAAAGCCGTTCCGGGGCAGGGTTTTTACAAACCTTTTAAAAATACCGGCTACGATTATTTTGATGCAAGAGGCTATTTTACTTTTAATGTTACCAAATACATTGATGTAACATTTGGCTACGATAGAAACTTTATCGGCAATGGTCATCGCAGTCTGTTGCTGGGCGATGGTAGCAGCAGTAATCTTTTTCTGCGGATGAATACCCGTATCTGGAAATTCAATTACCAGAATTTGTTTATGGAATTACATTCTGCCGAAATTCCCGGTGGAGATAAACTACTGCCCAAAAAATATGCAGCCATGCACCATTTGGATGTAGACGTTACCAAATGGCTGAATATCGGTTTGTTTGAAGGAGTCATCTTTGGCCGCAAAGACAGGTTTGATTTTGGATACCTAAACCCCATCATCTTTTACCGGTCTATTGAACAGCAGAACGGAAGCTTTGATAACTCTGTAGTTGGCCTGGATGCAAAAGCCAACTTTGACAGAAAGTTGCAGGTGTATGGACAACTTTCTTTAGATGAATTTTTGCTGGGAGAAATAACCAAGAACAGAGGTTATTGGGGAAACAAAGTAGGTGTACAGTTAGGCGCAAAATATATTGATGCATTTGGTGTAAGTAATCTTGATCTGCAAATTGAACACAACAGGGTTCGTCCTTTCACATACTCTCACCGTGATTCGGTGGCCAACTATTCTCATTATAATCAACCGCTGGCACATCCACTGGGGGCTAACTTTAAAGAGTATATTGGTATTGCCCGTTATCAGCCTGCACCAAAATGGCTGACCGTTGCCAAACTGATTTACTACCAGCAGGGCAGGGACAGCAGCAGCAGGATTTATGGCAGTAATATCCTCTTGCCCAACAGCACACCTAACAGGGTAGGCGACTATGGTTATTCTATTGGCAGTGGCTGGAAAACAAATGTGTTCTACGCTTCTTTCCTCTTATCTTATGAGTGGAGGGAAAATCTATTTTTTGAATTGAATGCAGTGGTTCGCAAGCAGGATACAAAAACAGCCCCCCTTACTTCCACCAACACATCTGTTATTTCTTTTGGGCTTAGATGGAATGTGCAGCGCAGGGAATTTGATTATTGATGTGAACCCTGAGTTTATAGAAGGGTTATTTACTATCCGCTACTTTCATGATTCTTTTGAGTACTAACTTTTTTATAAACTTACTTTTATCCAGCACATTGGACAGCCCGTTGAACAGCCATTTTTTATTAAAAATGTGGCGTTGTATAAGATAGCTTTTGCGGGAAGTAGCCCAAATTTTATCGTACAACTGTTTATCGTATTGTTTCATAAAACCAGCAGAGAAATTATTTGCTGCAAAACATTTAATAGCCTGCCAACCCGCAAATCTTCCTGATATCATGGATTGACCGATACCTTCGCCTGTAGCAGGGTCAATCAGAGAAGCTGCATCGCCAGCAAGCATAAAATGACCGCCACTGATAACAATTTTGCGGGATCCCAACGGCAATCCATAGCCTTCTATCTTTCCTGACAGCTCAGCATTTTCAAAACGGTTTTTTATGGTGGGGTTATTTTTTATTATATCCTCCATCGTATTCCGCAAGTTGATCTTACGTTTGGATACTGCATAGGAAGGGATACATAAACCAACATTCGCCATATTATCTTTCAATGGAAATATCCAGAAATAACCGGGCAGCACATCTTTTAAAAAATGCAGCTCATAGGTTTTGACTGGAATGCCGGTTACATTTTTGTAATACCCCCTTACCGCACCAGAATAATGATTTAGGTCGGGCTGAGTGCCAGTAAGTTTTTTACTGGTGATGGAGTGGGCCCCATCACAACCGATAAGAACCTTGCTTTTAAAAACAATACCGGAAGCAGTAACGGTTGTTTCCTGCAAATGGGTATCAATTTTTACATCAGTTATCTCATGGTTTACAAACCAGGTGATATTGCTTTCAGCAGAAGCTAACTCGTATAAAAAATTATCCAATTGCATTCTGGTGATAATAAAGCCGCTTTCAGCCGATTTAATATCAATGAATTTTTCATTTGGGGCCACTACCCGGCAGATATCCACTTCTGTTTTTTCTGCAAACGAGTGCAGCGCCTCTTCGTATTTTGGATGAATGGCTTTTAGAATTTTTGGTACGTAGGCTGCTATAGCATCTCCACAAACCTTGCCACGGGGAAAGCTGGACTTTTCAATCACGGCTACATTCAAGCCGCTTCCTGCCAATGCCAATGCACAAGTGCTGCCTGCAGGGCCGCCACCACAGATGATTACGTCAAATTGATTCATTCTATATTAGAAGGATGTTCTCATTCAAAAATAGAGAAACAATGGTTGGGAAAAATAAATTGTTATTGTCAGTAGATTGAAAATAAAACGGCCCAGTTAGCAAGGGAAACTTGCAATAAGTGTTCTCAACCCGTACTAACTTAATGAGCCGAAGGTCGTACGCCACAAAATGCGGGAGAGAATAATTTTCGAGTCAAAGGAGTTTGGGACAAAGTTCTAGGCTTGCCGCAGGGCTGTGATTTTATGATTTTCTGCCTGGCAACTGAAGCCGATTAAAAAACTGATGATGTAGCTAACAACTAAAAGCCAAATAAAATTCGGTCAAGCCTGATATTAGTTGATAGTAGAAAACTGTAGATTGTTTTTCCGTCTGCCAGCCTTACGGTTACCCTTTCCAAGGACACGTCCTGAAAACGTCTTACCCGAAATTTAACTTATTCTATAATAGTCTTTGTCTGATCTGTAACCCTGAATTCCTTGCATGGCTATTTCAAAACCAATTTTTTTGATTTTCCTTCAAAGAATTGCAATGCGTCAACCATGAACATCACAACAGTCATATTTGTCCCTATGGTTTGTTATGACTTTTGGAATTTATCCATTTCCCTTTGTTTATATGGGTCTTTGGATTCTAAGTCATACGGGTCTTTTTCAATTGAGGTGAGAACATATAAAAAAAGGCTCACATTTAGTGAACCTTTTTTGTGGAGGTTACCGGAGTCGAACCGGTGACCTTTTGCATGCCATGCAAACGCTCTAGCCAGCTGAGCTAAACCCCCTTTCCCTAATTACCCTTCGGCATATTTTTAACCCGGCAGGGCAGCAAAAATAGGGGATTAGCAGATTACGGCAAACTGATACCATCACTTCTCCGTATCAAGTGTAACCGGCAAACTTTTTTAATTAAAAATTGTTGATACAGGTTATAACTTTGCTTTTATGGGAGTCTGGAAACAAATATCTGAATACCTCTACCTCAAAAAGAAAGACCCTAACCGTCCAAAAGAAAAATGGATTGGCTACATGCACAATATCAACCGTGTCAGCATCTTCATCTTCCTGCTATGCCTTATTATTCTCGCTATCAAGCTGCTTAGCTGACGTAGCGGCACGGGTTTCACATATAATTACTGGCTGTCTTTTTACCTGCTCGGCAGGGTATAGTATATTTATGGTCAGCCCCATTTTGTTATTATATGAACTTTCGCCTTATACTTGTTCTCCTTATCATGCTGCCCTTATCACTAATGGCACAAAGCTGGGCGGAGCTGAACCAAAAAGTGCTGGACCTCTCCAACAAAGGCGAGAATGACAGTGCCGTGTTCTATGGAAAAAAAGCATTGCAAAAAGCAGAAGCGGAATTTGGCAAAAAACATTTTAACTACATAAGGGCGGTATTTATATTGGCCCTGGCCAATGATCTGAATGGCAACTTTGCAGTAGCTGAACCCTTGTATCTGCAGGCACTGGCAATCGAAAAAGAAGTATTGGGTACATCCGACCCGGTTTATATGGAAGCCGTAGCACAAATGGCCGCCATTTATAAAGAAAGAAACGACCTTCCCAAAGCCATTTCTTTCCTTGCAGAGTTAGCAGCGTTAATCAAACAGTCACCCGGTGCTGCAAGTGCAGAATATGCAAAAGCACTGGAAGACCTTGCCGCAGCCTACGATGATAACGGGGAATATGAAAAAGCAGAACCGATTTTTCTGCAATGCAAAACCTTGCGGAAAAAAATCTTTGGAGAATTGCATCCGGCCTATGGTTCTGTACTTAGCAATATGGCCCTGTTGTATTCACATCTTGGCCGCTATAAAGAAGCAAAGGTTTTATATAATCAATCTCTGGACATATTGGAGAAAAATGGACTTGATTCTTCCACGCATTATTCAGCTACGCTTAATAACCTCGCCTCCCTCTATTGCGATATGGGAGAATTTGAAGAAGCAGAATCATTATACATACAGGCATTGGTGATAGATGAAAAAGAATTTGGCATCTTCAGCCAGCAGTATGCGTTGTCGGTAAATAATATTGCCACCTATTATTTTGATATTGGCGAAAATGAAAAAGCCACCACTTATTTCTTAATGGCACTTGATATAAACCGCAAGCTGTTGGGAGAAACAAACCCTGCGGTGGCATCTGTGTTATCCAACCTTGGGCAGCTATATCAGCGAACAGGTGAGTATGATAAGGCAGAAAAATATTGTAAAGATGCCATCAGGGTAATGGAGCAAACGGTGGGCAAAGACCATTCCCGGTATGCCACCTCTGTACTTAGCCTTGCCAGTTTGTATTATCATCTGAAAAAATATAAGGAGGCAGAAGGTCTTTTTATTACAGTACTCCAAAGTCTAAAAATATCGTTAGGCGAATTACATCCAACCTATGCAAGTAGTATTAACAACCTTGCAGCTATTTATACTGAAACAGGACGGTACAAAGAATCAGAAACTCTTTTGCTAAAAGCTCTTGCTATTGGGAAAAAAAACGGGAACGATCCCAACCTGGTAAACTATAACAATAACCTGGCCCTGGTTTACCAGCATACCGGGCAATATGAAAAAGTAGAATGGTTATTTGGGCAAGCATTGCAAATTTCGCTGGGCAACCTGCAAAAGAATTTTTCTTTCCTGTCGGAGCATGAAAAAGAAAAATATTCGGCTACTATCCTACAGGAATTTAATGGTTACCAAAGTTTTTATTATGACTATCGTAAACAAAAACCATCCATAGCTGGTACGGCTTATAATCTTGAACTCAGCACCAAGGGGATGATATTAAATACCGGTGTGGAAATGCGTCAGGCTGTGCAAAACAGCAGCGATAAAGAAGCAGTTGCTATTTATAACGAATGGGCGTTATTAAAAAATTTGTTGGCGAAAGAGTATGCGTTGCCTGCTGAAAAAAGAAGAGCTGATATGCGGGAGTTAGAAGAGAAGGTAAATAGTTATGAACGGGTACTCACACGGCAGTCTTCCATTTTTAAAGAAGCAGCCGGTATTGGTAAAATAAAATGGAATGATATTCAGCAAAAACTAAAAGAGAAAGAAGTAGTTGTTGAGTTTACCTCTTTTAAGTATCGCAATAAAGATGGATGGACAGACAGCACACTCTATATGGCATTGGTGCTTCGCAAAGGAGATATTCACCCGGCGATGATTCCACTCTCCGAAGCAAAACAATTGGATAGTTTGATGAATAATCCCAATAGTACCAATCAGAATTTTATTACAGCCTTGTATCGGGGGCTTGATTTGCAAAGTATGCAACCGGGACTGCAGAGTAAAAAATTATATCAGTTGATCTGGAAACCTTTAGATCACTTGTTATCAGCCAACGATATTATTTATTTTGCTCCATCAGGCATATTGAACCAGGTGGCTTTTGCCGCTATTCCCTGGGATTCGGCTACTTTATTATCAGACCGGTATCAGTTGCAACAGGTAAGCAGTACGGCTATGTTATTAAAAGAAACAAAGGTTACTCCCGCCACTGCTACATCAGTAGCCTTATTCGGAGGCATAAAATACACTCTTACCGAACAGGAAATGGCAGCAGCGGCAAGCCGGCAAAAATCAGTAAAAGAAAATGCATTCCGGTCATTAACGAACACAGTAAAGAGAGGCGATGCCTGGAATTATTTGCCCGGTACATTGGCAGAAGTAAAAGCCATTGCAACAGCAGCAACGCAGAAAAAAATAAAAACTACGTTGTATGCAGGTATAGAAGCCACGGAAGAAGTTTTTAAAAACAATAGCGGACAAACATCACCCGGTATTATTCATGTGGCCAGTCATGGTTTCTTTTTTGCTGATCCGCAAAAAGAAATAAAAAAGAATACCAGCGAAGAAGAACAGGTATTTCGTTCATCCGATAATCCATTAAACCGTTCTGGTATTATACTGGCCGGTGCCAACCGTGCCTGGAATGGAGAAACCCTGCCGGAAGGAATGGAAGACGGCATCCTTACGGCGTACGAAGCAGGTAATTTGTATTTTGGAAAAACACAGTTGGTTGTTTTGTCTGCCTGCGAAACAGGACTGGGTGATATTAAAGGCAGTGAAGGTGTGTTTGGTTTGCAGCGTTCATTTAAAATGGCCGGGGTAGAATATTTAATGATGAGCTTATGGAAAGTGCCTGATGCAGAAACAGCAGAGTTTATGCAATTTTTTTATACCACCTTATTCAGTGGTAAAACTATTCCTGTTTCTTTTCACACCACACAAGAGTATATGAAGAAAAAATATCCGAAGAACCCTTACAAATGGGCGGCCTTTGTGTTACTGAGATAGGTTTAACCTGTTGGATGAGTTATTTTTTATAGCCCCGGAGGGGCGAAATATTAGTAGAAATGTGCATTAAAGACATTTCCCAAAGCTCCATCGGAGCGATATATTTTTCATATCGCTCCGATGGAGCTCAATACCCTGAATTTTTATTGCTCACTACTGACATGTCGACCCTCTGGGTCTTAAATGCAACTCCATTTTGATTAACTCCACCAACAGGTTAAAATTACTATACCGGTTGAAGAAACCGGTGAATAGAATAAGCAGCTTTCGCTGATGCATCACCTCCTTCACTTAAGAGTTGCTTTAAAGCAGCATAATCTTTTTTCAATTGTTCCTGCCGTTCTTTATTTTCTAATAATTCTTTTAGTTCCTGTAACAGATTTGCAGAGTTGAGATTATCTTGAATCAATTCCTTTACTATCAATTTATCCATGATAAGGTTGACCAATGAAATATATTTTACTTTCACCAATCGACTGCCGATCTGGTAACTAAGCCAGGAGCCTTTGTAGCAAACAACTTCCGGTACTTCAAACAAGGCTGTTTCTAAAGTAGCCGTTCCTGATGTTACCAATGCAGCTTTTGATTGCATCAGTAAATCATACGTCTTATTGGTTACATAAGAAACGTTGGCAAATGGCTTTAGTAATTCATCATAAAAACTCTCTTCCAATCCGGGAGCTTTGGCAACAATGAATTGGTAAGCCGGAAATGATTTGCTTACTTCCAGCATAATAGGAAGTTTCTTTAATATTTCCTGTTTGCGGCTTCCGGGAAGTAAAGCAATGATTTCTTTATCGGAAAGTTGCTGACTATTGTTGGTGGATTGTCGCCTGTTGACCTCTTCCACCAGCGGATGCCCAACATATTCAACTTCCCAGTTCCATTTGTCTTTATAATATTTTTTTTCAAAAGGCAGTATGACCAGCATTTTATCAATGAATTGTTTCATTGTTTTTACACGGCCTGCTTTCCATGCCCACACTTGTGGCGAGATGTAATAAATTATTTTTTTGCTGCTCGCAGAACCATGTGAGGATTCAGCGAATAAACCCTGCTGCTTTGCCCATTTGGCAATACGAAGATTAAAACCGGGATAATCAACCAGGATAAGTGCATCTGGTTTGTATTGAAGAATATCTTCTTTGCAAAAGCTAAGATTGCGAAAGATAGTTCGCAGGTTCATCAGCACTTCAGCAAAACCCATAAAGGCAAGTTCACGGTAATGCTTTACAAGCTCTCCACCTGCTTCCTGCATTTTATCGCCACCCCAGCAACGGATATTGGCTTCTGCATCAAGCTTTCTTAATTCTTTGATGAGGTTGCTACCATGCAGGTCTCCGGATGCTTCACCGGCTATGATATAGTATTTCATGAAGTGACAAATGTAATCCGGTTGATTGAATTCTTCATTATCTGGTTACTATTTAAAAAACTTCTAAAACTAAAACCTGAACCACATAGTAGCATAGATACATAGAAATACACACATAGTTTTCTATGAGTAGCCTATGTTTCTATTGTGCCTATTGTGGTTCAGAAGATATAGCATTAAATGAAGTTTGAATATTGTTGGAGTATTCGAAAATGGACAATAGCGAACAGAACGATGAAGAGAGTGACCCCGCCAAACGGGCGGCGCAGGCAGCAACGCAAGCTGATATACCTACGCTAAAGCTCCGGCATACAAGTAGTAGTAATGTCGCCGGTTTCATCATTTGTACTTGCTTAATTATTAAAGAGCTTTAAAAGCAAAATACTTATTCCATAAAAAAGAGTGACAATAAAGATACCCTTAAAGGTTTGCACTTTATCAAAATGTACGTAGATGGCAAACAGCAATGCATTGGCGAGCAAAGAAAAAGTGCCGACGTTGGTTATTACATTGTTGTTGTGTATAAAGTAATCAAGAAATGCTTTGAAGCTAAACGTTGGAAATTTAAGTTTATAAACAATAACAAGCCCGATGATGGGGCCGATAAGACCGAGTATTAATCCAAGGCGTAAGCTATCTTTCGTTAATATCATTTCCAGAGTTTTTCGAGTTTGGCTTTTAAAACGTAATTCGTCAAATCAAATTGTACGGGCACCACACTTACATAATTATTGGCTAATGCCCATACGTCGGTGTCTTTTCCTTTATCAAAATTCACAAACTCACCGGTAAGCCAATAATAGTGGCGGCCATGAGGATCGTTACGTTCTATAAAATCTTCTTCGTATTTGGCATAAGCCTGTTTGCAGATTTTAAATCCTTTCAGCAACTCCGGGGCTACTGCCGGTATATTTACATTTAATACAGTATGCTTATCCAATTTTGTTTTCAGCATTTTTTCTACAATCAGGCGAACATATTTTCTTGCCCCGGTAAAATCTGCATCAATGCGATAATCCAATAACGAAAACCCAACAGAAGGAATACTTTCAATAGCCGCTTCTACTGCTGCCGACATAGTGCCCGAATAAATAACATTGATACTATGATTGGCACCATGATTAATACCGCTGAGACAAATATCAGGTTTGCGGTGCAATACTTTATCCACTGCCAGCTTTACACAATCAACCGGTGTGCCGGTGCATGACCAGGTTTCTATATTGTCAATAGAATTTATCTTATGCAATCGCAATGGCTGGCCGATGGTAATGGCATGCCCCATACCCGACTGTGGTTTGTCCGGGGCCACCACTACAATTTTCCCTAAATCTTTTACAGCTTCTACCAGGCTCATAATACCGGGTGCGGTAACACCATCATCATTGGTAATAAGAATAACAGGCGGCTCTTTTTTAACGTAGGCTTTGGTGGCACTTTTCTTTGGAGTAGCACTTTTCGTAGTACTGAGGTTTGATTTTTTTGTCATGGAGGTACAAAAATCTTTGTTTTTTTTGTGTTCTCCAAACGGAACCAAGGATAGAAGGAATTAGAACGGATTAATTCCTTTTAACTAACCGCCATGTAAATGTTATCAGCCGTCAGGCAGATCTGAAATTTGATTTTTTTGTATCACTCTGCAAAAATTCATGGCTCAAAACTTTGAATATCTAAAATTATTAGTATTTTGCAGCTAACTAAATTAGTTGGCTATGGCAATCTCCAATCAAAATCTTAAATACCTTCGCAAACTCCGTGGCTGGACACAAGAAGAGTTCGCCAATAAACTTCGCATTAAACGTTCCTTGCTCGGGGCTTATGAAGAAGAGAGGGCAGAGCCAAGAATAGATGTGTTGGAAGTGGTCTGCGATATCTTTAAACTTACATTAGATGATATTCTTCGTAGGGATTTAAGTGATAATAAAGGTAATTACCTCGCCAAACGCAGGGCAATGAAACTGGTAGGTGGCCGGCCAGAGATTCCCTTTGTGCCTGTAAAAGCTGCGGCAGGCTATCTTGCCGGTTATGCCGATCCTGAATTTGTGGATGAGCTCAACACATTTACTTTACCTATGCTTTCGGGTGGTAATTACCGGGCTTTTGAAATCATTGGCGACTCGATGTTGCCTACACCCAGTGGCTCAGTAATAGTGGGAGAAAAAGTAGAAAACCTGGAAGAAATAAAAAACAATATGGCTTGTATTGTGGTATCCAGAAACGAAGGAGTGGTTTATAAAAGAGTGCAGAAAAACGGGCGGCAAAAAAATAAATTGACCTTAGTTAGCGATAACCCATCTTTCCATCCGTATACCGTAAATGCGGATGAAGTGCTTGAAATGTGGCAGGCTCAAATGGTAATTTCTAAAGCCAATACCCAGCAGCGGTGGGATATGGGGCAGCTTTCTAATATTGTATCTGATCTGCAGGAACAAGTGACTTCGTTAAAAAAGAGAATGAATTGAGTTGAATTACAAGCATTTTAGTGCTTTTTTTGTGTTTTTGTGATACATTCTTCCTGCCTTCGCTTCTGTTTTTTATATTTGACGACTGCTAAAGTCGGCCAATGACATTGAGAAAACTTATCTGCTTACCCTTTTTCTTGCTTTATGGTCTTTCCCTCTTTTCGCAGGAAAAATCATTACAGGCTATTAAAATTTTTCAGGCACCTAAAATTGATGGTCGCCTCGACGATCCCGCATGGTCAAATGCAGTTACCACCACCAATTTTATTCAGAATTATCCTTCTGCCGGAAAGCCAGCCTCTCAAGCAACTAATGTAAAAGTTGTATATGATGATGGGGCAATTTATATCGGAGCTTATTTATACGATGACCCTGCTTTAATCAGAAAGCAGATTACTGCGAGAGATGCAGAAATGCAAAAAGATGTTGATTTTTTCTCCGTCTTTCTCGACACCTACAATGATAACCAGAATGGATTTCAATTTGTTGTTACTTCTGCCAATGTACAATCAGATGCAAAGCTGGGACCCAATTTAGGCAGCGGTGGCGGCTTTGGCGAGTATGGTGACAAAACATGGGATGCCGTTTGGGAAAGTAAAGTGCAAATACAAAAAGACGGCTGGATTGTTGAATTGAAGATCCCTTACATTTCATTACGATTTGCCAAAAAAGAAGTTCAGGATTGGGGCATTCAATTTCAACGCATCATACGAAGAACGAATGAAAATTGTTTCTGGAACCCTGTTGATCCGGTAGTAAACGGATTTGTCAATCAGTTTGGTGAGTATAAAGGCTTGCAGAATTTACAGCCTCCTCTTCGGCTCAGTTTTTCACCGTATGTATCTACCGGCTATAGAAGTTTTCCTCAAGCCATGGGATTTTCAAACACCTGGTTAGGCAGTGGGGGGATGGATGTGAAGTATGGCTTAAATGAAAGTTTTACTCTGGACGCAACTTTGATACCTGACTTTGGCCAGGTTGTTTCTGATAATGTTATAAATAATCTTTCGCCCTATGAAGTGCGGTTCCAGGAAAACCGGCAGTTTTTTACCGAAGGCACAGAGATTTTTAATAAAGCAAACCTTTTTTATTCGAGAAGGGTAGGTGCTGTTCCATCGGGCTATAACCGTGTGAAAAATTTTGTGGCCGGTACAATAGATTGGGAGATTGTAAAGAATCCATCTACTACCCAGTTGTATAACGCTACCAAGTTTTCCGGACGGAATAAAAACAAATTGGCTATTGGCATCTTTAATGCCATAGCTGCACCAACTAATGCAAGGATCCATAATATTGTTACAGGTAAAGATTCTACGATACGTACCTCGCCATTGACAAATTATAATATACTGGTTCTTGATCAGGCCCTTACGGGAAGATCGTCTATCACTCTTACCAATACAAATGTGATACGCAATGACGGCGGCCGTGATGCCAATGTAACAGCACTGGACATTGCTTTATTCAATAAGGGGAATACTCATGCCTTTAACGGCACAGCGAGGTATAGTAAAATATGGGACACTAATCCTTATGATGGATTTAATACTACGCTGAAATTTGGAAAGGTAAGTGGCAACTGGCGGTATTATCTGTTAAGTAATGTTGAATCAAAACAATATGATCCCAATGATCTGGGAATTCTTGTTGCTGCTAATGAGATAAGCTACAGGTTCAATCTCAGTTACAATCAGTATAAACCAACCGATAAATTTATTCAATACAGTTACTCATTAGATAATAAGCTTACTTATTTGTATAAACCTAATGCTTATGCCAGGTACGATATTACCGGAAATGCATTCTGGATATTTAAGAATTTTTGGGATGTTTCTTTGAAAGCACAGTTAACTCCTTCGGCAAATGACTATTTTGAGTTACGAACGGATGACCGCTTTATTAAATATCCGCTTAACTATATTTTTACCCTGAGTGGAAGTACTGATAGCCGGAAGAAATTGTATATGAGATTTAGTGGAACTTTTGCAAGGGCACCAAAATTTGATAACACTTACTATGCCCGAGGGTTGGGATTTCGTTTCCGGTTCAGCAATAAGTTTACATTAGATCTGCAATCGGATGCCAACAAGGAGACTAATAATCTTGGTTATGCATTCATTCGTGAAACGAATGGTGAACCCATTGCTGGTTTTCGGGATGTAAAAACGACTGAAACTATTTTATCCGGTATTTATAATTTTACCCCCCGCCTCAATCTTACGCTACGTGTAAGGCACTATTGGAATGAAGTAAAGTACCTGAGCTTTCACAATGTAGATAGTAAAGGAAAGCTTGTAAACCGGCCTTTTATAAATAACTGGAATGACAACGTTAACATCTTCAATACAGATGCTTTTATCACCTGGGATTTTAGGTTGGGAAGCCGTTTAATAATCGGATATAAAAACTGGCTGGGTGATGAAGAGTTTGTTCCGATTCCAACTCAAAAAAATTCTTACCTGCACAATCTCGGTGAGTTATTCAGCCTTCGTCATGGCAATGAGTTGACAGTGCGGTTTATTTATTTTCTGGACTACAACCAGTTTAGAAAAAAACGCTAAGGTATTTGCATAATTTTATCTTCAACAAGGGCAAAAACAGTTTCACCTTTTTCAGGAGTTACTTTATAGGTACCGCTAAAACGACTAAAGGCTGGCAGCACACAATAGTCTTTAGCAAAATAAAAACAAGGTAGCCGGAGGAATTGCCTGCCCTGTCCTTTAATACCAATAGCCGGGTGCATGTGGCCGGTAAATGTGTATAGTTTCTTTTCTTCATCGGTCAGCTTTTTACGCATTGTTAAATCATGTATAAACAGAAAAGGTGCTGCTATTAATTTTTCATTACTAACTGTAATATCGGCTTCTTCGTACCAACTGTCTTCCAGTATATCATGGTTGCCTTTTACAAGATCAATATGCAACAGGGAAAAATCTTTTCTCCATTTAATAAATAAGTCAAGTTCTTTATTGGCGGTACTATGTGTGAGGTCGCCGGCTATAATTAACCGGTCAACTTTAAAAAGATATAATTGTGATATAAGCCTTTGCAGGTCTGCTTTATAAACACTTTGGGGAATGGCAATCCCCGCTTTTCTGAAATGACCACTTTTGCCCAGATGCATGTCTGCAATAATGAGTGTATTTTCTTCTTCCCAAAAAAGGCTGCGTTCCGGTGAAACCCAAAAAGTATTCTTATTGATAATATGCTGGATAGGATTTTGCATCGAAGGTTGGCAAATATAACCAACGATGGCACTGATTAGAACGGATGAGGATGGATTTTTCTTTACATCAAACTTTATGTACCTGTTCAGGTACTAAATCAATCTTTGAAATTAGTTTGATAATCTTTTAATCCAGCCTAAGTTGTTGCTGCATCTTTCTTACCCGGTCTTCTAATTTTTCAGAGGATAAATCTTCCCGGATACTATCCACTTTTATTGGAAAACAGAAGGGAGTAAGTTGTTGTGGAAAAGTGATAATGATTTTTGATTGTTGTATTCTTTCCAGCATATCCCGTAACCTTACTTCTTCCATTTGCTGGTCCAGCACTTCCTGGTAGGCTTGGCGAAGCAGCAAATTACCGGAATCATATTCACTAAACACTTTGAAAAGGAGAGAAGCCGATGATTGAAGATGCCTTGCTTTCTTTCTTTCACCGGGCATGCCCTGGAAAATAAGACCACCGATAACAGCTACATCCCGGAATTTTCTTTTCGCCATCTCCGTACTGTTTACACTTCGCTGTATATCATTCAGTAAATCAGATGGAGAAAAAAGCTCATATACATTGGTATCATCAACAGGGATAGGCTGATCACTCAGTAATTCAAAGCCATAATCATTCATGGCAAACGAAAAAGTAATAGGAGTGATGCGGCTGATACGATAGGCTAATATTGCAGCCATTGCTTCATGCACCAATCTTCCTTCAAATGGATATACAAAAAGATGGAAACCGTCTTTCGTTTCAATTTGCTCGATCAGCAATTCATTTTCATTCGGGACATGGGATAATTGCTGTTGCAGATCAAAGACGGGTTTTAAAACTTCAAGCTCTACGGCTAATGGGCTGTTTTGAATTGCAGACTGCTTGCTGGCAATTGCCAACTGTTCCCTTAACTTTTTTCCCAAATTAGCACTCAGCGGCATCCTGCCCCCATTCCAGCTTGGCACCATTGATTTTTTAGAATTTGATTTTCTAACCAATGCTGTCATATCTTTTATCAGCACAAATTCAAGATTTCTTCCGGCAAGGGTAAATACATCACCCGGTTCAAGCCGTGAAATAAAATACTCTTCAATTACACCAATATAACCACCAGTCATAAATTTTACTTTCAGCATCGTATCACTTACAATAGTGCCAATGTGCATCCGGTGCCGCATGGCCACTTTGCGACTATTGATCTTGTAAACTCCATTTTCGATTTCTACTTTTTTAAAATCATCATAATGCTGCATGGCATTGCCGCCTTCGGTAATGAAATGAAGTATTTGCAGCCATTCATCTTTTGCCAGGTCTCTGTAACAGTAAGTGGATGTTACTTCCTTATATGCTTCATCAGGAAGAAAGCCATCTGAAATAGCAATGGTATTTAAATATTGTAACAGCACATCATAACAGAGCATCATCGGTGGACGGCTTTCAATAAGGTTTTCAGCCATTGCAGACTTTAGGGCAGCCGCTTCCATTAATTCCAACGAATGAGTGGGCAGAAAATAAATTTTACTTACTGCATCAGGGCTGTGGCCACTTCTGCCGGCTCTTTGTAAAAAACGGGCAACACCTTTTGGCGAACCAACCTGTATTACTGTTTCCACGGGACGAAAATCAACACCCAAATCAAGACTAGCGGTACAAACAACTGCTTTCAAATTTCCTGAATGCAGATTATCTTCTATCCATGTTCGTAATTCTCTGTCAATAGAGCTATGATGCAAGGCAATAGAACCAGCAAGATCAGGGCAAACAGTCAACAATGTCTGGTACCACGTTTCACTCATCCCTCTTGTGTTAATGAAGATGAGTGTTGTTCTGCTTTGCTGAATAATAGGAATAATTTTATGTGCCAGCTTAATACCTAAGTGCCCGGCCCAGGGATATTTTTCTATTTCATCAGGAATAATGGATTCAACTTCTATCTTTTTTTGCAGGTTGGCTTTTATAATCACTCCTTCTTTTCTCAACGGAGATAATAATACTTCTTTTGCTTCATCAAGATTTCCAATTGTTGCGGAGATGCCCCAGAGAGACAACCGGCAATGGGCAACCGGCAATGCATCGTTGTGTTTTGGAGTTTGCCCATTGCCCATCGCCGGTTGCTTATTGACAGCAACAATTCTTGATACCGCCAACTCTACTTGTACGCCTCTTTTGCTACCCAGCAATTCATGCCACTCGTCCACCGCAATAATTTTTAACGACCGGAACATTTCAGGATATCCTTTTTGTGCCAGTAACAAATGCAGACTTTCAGGAGTAATAAGCAGCACTTCCGGCATTTGTTTTTTTTGTCTTGCTCTTTCTGCCGTATCTGTATCTCCATTTCTTATACCTACTTTCCAGTTCATCCCTAATTCTTCAATTACTTCTTCCATGGCCCGGCCAATATCTTTTGCTAATGCACGGAGCGGAGTAACCCATAGCAATTGCAGGCCGCTGTTCTTTTTTGTTTTATAATCTTCAGGATTATGATTAATAAAATCAATGAGAGAACCCAGAAAAACGGAGAATGTTTTACCGCAACCTGTAGGGGCATTTACCAAGCCACTTTCTCCATTAATTATATGCTGCCAGGTATGCTGCTGAAACACAAAAGGTTGGTTTCTTTTAGCGGCAAGCCAGTCACGGATTGTTTTATACCCCCCAGATGTTTCTAATTCAGCATACATGTTGCAAACTTAACCTCCTCTTTTATATGTTGCCATCATTATTGCCACTATAATGGTAAAACTACTACAGGCTTGCAGTTCCGGGAAATAGATATTACATTTACAGCTACTAAGGATATGCCTTTCAGGCCTCTTAGCTATCCATTTTATTACAAAGCAAATAGCAAACATCCAGTTTGATAATTTGTTCCTTTATCCCCTGAAATCCCTTCATACCAAGATCCATTATTCTAAGTGAGACCAGTCAGCGTAGTTTTCGTTGGCCTAACTCTACAAGTATGAAGAATTTATCTAAGCAAGGAAAGTCAGCGGTAGCAGAGCAATTAAATGAACCTGATAGCAGTAAATTATATGTGGCATTTCTGAATGAGGGTTTGATCAAGAATCCGGGAAAAGCAGATGATAGCTACGGCAAAGAATCTGTATTCAGTACTACCAGCGGATCATATTATATTAATGGAGTGCCTGCTATACTTTCACATGATGAAGAAGCAATGTTGTACGAAGCCGAATATTCGGAATACTATTAATTAGCCAGCGAAATACATCAAATAAAACAGAACTAATAAATTCCTTTTAGCGTTCCATCCTGCCATTTCAGAAAATACAGTTTCTTATTTTCAAAATAATCCAGCGTCATATTTTGTTTGCTGAGAACCGGCTGAATATCGAAGTCGGTGAAAACTTTTGTACTCTTATTAGCAAGGTTGGATGAAATATCACTACCATACTGCAGGAGCATTCTTGCATAGCGGAAGGTTACTTCATAACCCCGGAAAACCATATCACTTGGCCGGGCCGACATCACTTTATTAAACTTTCGGGTAACACTTTGACTTACTTTATCAACTTTTGCATTGTAGAAAGGAGTACTGTAAATGATTTCAATGCCTTTGTATTCGGGTTTATTAAACGAAATTCCATCCCAGGTAGGCATCCCCATTACTGTTGCCAGATATTTTTGCTTACTTAAAGTAGCCAATTGCTGAGTTAGTTTTTTTCCAAAATTTTCATCGAGGCTGCCTGCAATGCAGATGGTTTGATTAGTAGTGTCAAGGTGAGGCCTTAACTGGTTAACGGTAAAGCTGTCTGTTAGTTCAACATATTTAATTGTCAGAGGAACGGCTGCTGTGCTTTTGCCAAAATCATCGAAGTAAGTTTTAATACGGTCTTCCAACTGCCCCTTTTTGCGAAATATGATAATCGGATCAAGAGAATAATATTTTTGCAGGTGTTTATAAATTCCTTCGCATTGTGTTCTGAGTGTAGGATTTAATACAACAAAAAAAGGATTTGCCAGGGCACCTCCGTCATTAGGCAGGTTTACATTAATAACCGGTATGTTTTTTCTTAATCCTGCTTCTGCAAAAATTTTTACTTCTGAACTGCTACAATTGGCAATGATAAGTTCAATGCCTTTCATATCAGCATTGTTCAATTGTTGGGTGAGTGTTTCTTTAGTAGATTTTGTATCAAAAACAAAAACTTCCAACGGTGCTTTTTCATTGTTCAGCGAATCCAATGCCAGTTGCGCCCCTTCATAAAATTCCAGTCCGGGGTTTAGAAATTTTGGAAACACATTTTTTGAATAACGGTAGTCATCATTATAGTCAAATGCCGAATCAAGATACAGCGGCGCAAAAATGGCAATCTTGCGTTTAGGAATATCAGTTTGAGCCTGGGAGAATTGAAATGCCAAAACGAATCCTAATAAAAATAAAACACATTTTTTCATATAAAAATAATTCGCTTATTCAGAAACTAACAATTCACCATTCATTTTTCTACTCCCACTCAATCGTCGCAGGCGGTTTGCTGCTGATATCATACACCACCCGGTTTATCCCTCTTACATTGTTAATGATCTCGTTGGAGACATTAGCCAAAAACTCGTAAGGCAAATGTGACCAGTCAGCCGTCATTCCATCCACACTTGTCACCGCTCTTAATGCGAGGGTAAATTCATAGGTCCTTTCATCGCCCATCACCCCCACACTTTTTACCGGCAGTAAGATAGCCCCCGCCTGCCAAACCGTTGCATACAGATTCGCATCTTTCAGGGCTTTGATATACAAGTGGTCTGCTTCCTGCAACAATTGTACCTTTTCTTCTGTAATTTCTCCTAAAATACGGATGGCCAGCCCCGGTCCTGGGAAGGGGTGGCGATCAATCACTTCGGCGGGAATACCGAGTTCCCGACCCACTTTTCTTACCTCATCTTTGAATAAAGAACGCAGTGGCTCCACCAGCTCAAGATGCAAATGTTCGGGCAGGCCACCAACATTATGATGCGATTTTATCATTACCGATGGACCATGAACAGAAACACTTTCTATCACATCGGGATAAATAGTTCCTTGTCCCAGCAGCCCAACGCCATCAATTTTTTTCGACTCTTCCTGGAATACATCAATAAATAAACTGCCAATCACTTTTCTTTTTTCCTCTGGTTCAGTTTTGCCGGCAAGGCCATCATAAAACCGTTGTTTGGCATCAATGCCTTTTACGTTTAATCCAAGTTCGTTGTATGTTTTGATAACAGATTCAAATTCGTTTTTGCGTAGCACACCATTATCTACAAAAATGCCGTACAGGTTTTTTCCGATAGCTCTATGAATTAGTGTTGCTGCAACAGTAGAATCAACACCACCACTTAAAGCCATGATAACTTTGCGGTTACCAATTTGTTTTTTTAATGCTTCAACAGTGTCAGTAATAAAATGTGCCGGTGTCCAGTCCTGGGAACAGCCGCATATATTGACTAAGAAATTATTCAGAATTTTTTTTCCTTCTTTGGAATGATAAACTTCAGGGTGAAACTGTACGCCATAGAGAGGGAAGTGGTGAGTAGTGAGTGGCAAGTGGGACACTCCATTCGATGATTTCTTAAAAGCAGCCACAGGAATACTTTCTGTTGTCGCTAATAATTCAAACCCTTCCGGCATTTCTAAAATCGTATCAGCATGGCTCATCCATACTTGTGATTTTTCATCTACATTATTAAACAGCACATCCTCTTTCTTCCTTTCTAAGAGGGCACGGCCATATTCCCGTTTATTACTTTTTTCCACCCTGCCACCAAAACGTTTGGCAGTTAGTTGCGCACCATAACAAATACCCAACACAGGAACTTTTGTAATGAAATGCTGCACATCAACATCAGGGGCATTTTCTTCATTTACTGAGCAAGGAGAACCAGAAAGAATGATGCCTTTCAGGCCGGGTTCAAAGTCAAATGATTTATGAAAAGGAATAATTTCGCAATACACATTAGCCTCTCTTACGGCACGGGCAATTAACTGGGTATATTGAGAGCCAAAGTCGAGAATCAGTATCTTTTCCGTCATGGCGGCGAAGATAAGAAAACCCCGTCAGCGGTCGAAACCCCGTCAGTGGTCAAAGACCCTGACGGCGGTTATAAAATAAGCCAGCTTTTTTGTAACCACTAGGCAAGGCTAAACGTCAAAGTTGATAATTGAACCTACTTTTGATACCACAAAACCAACAACATGAAGCCTCTTCTTTTAATTACCTTATTTTCTGTTTCGTTATTTACTTCCTGCCATCATATAATGAAGGATAAAGTCCGTGGCAACGGAACTATTAAAACTGAAAGCCGGACCGCAGGCACATTTACCGGGGTAGATGTAGGTGGTAATATTGATTTGTATGTAAAACAGGATTCTGCCCGTAGTATAAAGATAGAAGCCGATGAAAACCTGATGCAATACATTGAAGTGAAAATGGAAGGTGAAAAACTAATGATACAACCGAAAGACGGGTATAACCTTTCGGGCAGCAAGCATATTAAAGTATATGTTTCCTCCCCGGTATTTAGAGAAATAGAAGCTTCTGGTGCTTGTGATATTATTGGGGAAAATGTTTTGACTTCAACAGATGAAATTGCTATAGATGTAACCGGAGCCAGTAATGCCGAACTGGAATTGAAAGCTCCTAAGATATCAATAGATATGACCGGGGCCAGCGATGTGAAACTAAAAGGACAAACCAAAGACCTGCATATAGAAGCTTCTGGTGCTTCTCATGCAAAATGTTATGAATTGCTGTCTGAAAATGCTGATGTGGATGTTACCGGTGCCAGCAGTGCCGAAGTATTTGCCAGTATAAAATTGAATGCAGATGCAAGTGGCGCCAGTGATGTAAGGTATAAAGGTAATGCAACGGTAACTCAAAGTACAAGTGGGGCAGGAAGTGTGAAGAAGGTAGAGTAAATAATGCTAAGTGCTATTCAAAATCAAGCAAATCTTTTACAGGAATTTTCAATTCTTCTGCTAGTTGATTGAGATAAAATACAGATGGGTTAATTCTGCCCTTTTCTAAACGATTCAGGCTTTGCCTGTCTTTATCACACCGTAAGGCTAATTCAGTTTGGCTTAAACCCGCCTCCTCCCTTAAACGGGCAACATTCTTGCCCAGCTTTTTCAGGAAGATTTCTTTTGTCATTAGCCTCAATTGAGGCTTGCAAGGTTCAATCTTTCAAAAAATTTATTGTAAACGAATTGGTTTACAAATTAAAATAATATATCTTCAAAATATTCATTGAATGTTTGTCCTAAAAGCATAATAATATAAGGAATGTCTCTATAGAAAAAGTTGTCATACAAGTCACTCAACTCCTTTAATTAATTGTGTTGAAAATAGATATTACAATGAATGCCTAGTTGTAGGCATCTCTATTTCTTTTGAGAATATTTCACTTAAGAAAGAGAGTTTGCTTATTTCGAGATTGAAACTACCCACTTCAATTTTGAGTTATTAATCGGGTAAAACCTAAAACTAAAAATTTATGAAAAGAATCATTGTGGTTATGACCACGACAAGCCTGCTTATGACAAGCTGTGCAACAGTTTTTACTGGTACAAAAGACAGAATTACGTTCAACAGTACTCCAACTGGAGCAACAATTTACAAAGATGGAGTAGAACAATGTAAAGCACCTTGCACTATCAGAGTAAAACGAAGTTTAGGTGATACTGATATTGAATATAAGTTGGATGGTTATGAAACCAGATTAATTACACTCGACAAAGAATTCAATATTGTCAGCGTTATTAATCTTGGTAACTTATTAGGCTGGGGAATTGATGCATTGTCAGGTGCAATAATGAAGTACGATAAAAAAACTTACGACATAACATTGCAGAAAGGTACTAAAACTTCAAAAATTGAGCCAAATAAAATCAATATTGATACTAAAAAAAATACTGTTGAAGTTATTGTTCAGGAAAAATAAATCTATTTGAAAGTTTCTTGAATCAAGCCGTTTAAAATTAATTTTAAACGGCTTGATTAGTTCTGAAGTCGAATGAAACAATATTTTTTATTGCGTGGCAGTTTGACTTTTTCTATTAATTTAAAAAAATTATTTTACAAACCCACATATTTCACTGTAATCTTTATATCCCTGTTCCTTCCTTTATCATCCGTACAGGAAATTTTTATCGGCCCTTCTTCGGGTACAAAGAATTGTTTTTCTCCCGCATTACTACTTTTGAAAAACTTATTGTTGATATACCAATATACTTTGCTTACATCATTCGCAGTTCTACAAATCAACTGTAGAGGTTCAGGGTCTTTCTTATTAATTAAATATTCTGTTCCGTTAACCGGGAAGGTAATAGCAGGAGCAGCTCCTTTAAATATCAATTCACAGTCAGGATTGTGTGGCAGTATTTTTTGATACACAATCCTGTTTTCTTCAAACCATGATTGCATATCCGGCTCAACAACTTTATACCATTTCTTTTTATAACCCGTTTCCGGCGCACAGCTTTTGCAATACGAAATTTTTTCACTTGCATTAATCATTATTTCCTGCCAGTTATTGCAAACTTTGGTAGATGAGATTAGCGGAATGAAATAATCTGTCACCAAACTGATGCAATGCTCAGAAGGAGCCAAACCGGTTTCGCTGCACACCTGCCTGATGTCACAATCTTTGGGTTGGGTAAACCATTCTTCATCGCTGTCATAATCAATAGTATTAAAAATTTTAAACAGCAATGGTGTAGCAATATTGGCACCACTTAAATCGGCGGCACCCAAGCCGGAAAAATTACCGGTCCATATTCCAATTGTATAATTTTTGTTGTAGCCAATACTCCAGGCATCTTTCTTTCCATAGCTGGTGCCGGTTTTCCAGGCAATCTTGGGCATCTTTTCGGTAGCAGACCAATTCAATGGAAAATCCGGCCTGTTTATTTTTGAGAGAATTTCATTTATCATATAATTAGCGGCCGGGCTTATCACGGTCTGACCGTCCCGGTCTGACCGGTCAGTGCTGACATAAGAAGGACTAATAAGTATTCCATTATTGGCAAAAGAAGAAAACAAACCAGTGAGTTCTTCTAATGTTGTACCGCATCCCCCAAGTATCAATGACAAGCCAAGCTTTCGTCTATCCTTTCGAATTTGTTTGAAATTGCAATTGGATAATTTCTGAATCATTTTTTCATGACCCAACATTTTTAATCCTTTTACCGCAGGGATATTTAAAGAGTGTTCCAGAGCAGTCTCAACGGTAACGTATCCATTGAATTTTTGATCATAGTTCTCTGGTGCATAGCCAGCATAATTTACTGCTACGTCGGTCATTACAGTTTTAGGAGTGAGTAAACCTTCATCAAAGCACATGGCATAAAGTAGTGGCTTCAATGTACTGCCTGGTTGGCGTACTGCATTAGCACCGTTCACCTGCCCGCCATCTGTAGTATCATAAAAGTTGGAAGAGCCGACATAGGTAATTACTTTATGCGTTTTATTATCAATTATCACCACCGCTGCATTTTTAATATTTTTCAGTCGCTGTATTCTTATATAATCCGCTACTAATTTTTCTGTTTTCAGTTGGGTGTTTAAATCAATGTTAGTCTTGATAATATCACCACCCTGTTTTTTTAGCTTGTAAGAAAGATGAGGAATATAATGCGGCACTATTCCCCTTGTTGCATTCAGGGGTTCGGCCAATGCATCTTCAATTTCTTTTTGGGTAAACACTTTATCATCTGCAAATCGTTGGAGCCATCGGTTTCTTTCTTTTATTATGCGGTCATTATTTTTTCCAACTACTAATGTGCCGGGATTATTAGGGATGATACTTAATGCTGTTATCTCTGCCAGCGAAAGATGATCGGGGTTCTTTTTGAAATACAATAGTGAAGCAGCTTTCACCCCTTCAATATTCCCGCCATAGGGAACAAGGTTCAGGTATAGCTGCAATACTTCTTTCTTACTATACTTTAGTTCCAGTTGAAAAGCCCGGAACATTTCCCTGATCTTGCTAAAGATGTTCCTTTTTCCGGGTTCCAGTGCTTTTGCCACCTGCATGGTAATGGTGCTGGCACCGGAGGTACGCCGCATTTTAAACAGGTTATTAAAAAATGCTCTTACCACTGCAAACGGGTTAACCCCGGGGTGGGAGTAAAAGTGCCTATCCTCTTTGGCAATAATGGTTTTTTGGAGCAGTGGTGAGATTTCATCCAACTCCGTTTTCATCCGCCATTTCTGGTCTTTGGTAAGGTAGGAATTTATTACTACCCCTTTATTATCAGTGATAATGGTGGAATAGTCAATTTTATCCCGCAAGGGAAAAACCCAGTTCAGTATAAAGAACAAAGCAATTAACCCAAGAAAGCTGATACCCAGGCGTTTAAGAAACCGGGTGACACGGTTCCAAACCGTGACACCCGGTTTGTTAAAAGTAGGGATGACAGGGTTCGAAACCGTATCTCCCCTAACGGTATTTTGCAGCACCTTTAATCTGCGCATAAGAAATTCTTTAATTCATCATCATCAATAATCTTATACGAATCTTCATAAAATGTTTTCATATTCAAATCCAAAAGTTGAATAGCCAATTCTTTATTAGCTAACGTCCCATTTCTGAATCCGCAATAATCTTTGAACGAAGAATATTCCCAGTCTTCCATTTTGCTTACCATTTTCGCTACTAAAAGGATTTTGATGAATATAATGGAAGCAGGTTCGGTCGTAAAGGTTGCTGCCTTTAGAAATAGGTTTTGCTTTGGTATTCTGCTGAAACAAAGAACCGGTACTATCATTCTGTTTATTAATAGCCTGGGTATAAGAGCTTAAAAGATTTCGAATTCCTTCAATCAATACATTTCTTTCGCTGCCGGCAATTGTTCTTGTTTGTATAGTTCTGTTGTCCGCATTAACAAGGAAATGAAAGTGATTCGGCACCAGGCCAGTATATCACAATGAGGCTGAAAGAATTTCCTGACTTTTTTGAGGAAAAATAAATAGTTTTCAGGCTTGAAGAATATTTTCTGTTTATTGTTACCCCGGTTATAAATATGATACAACTCATTTTCAAAAAATTGCATGATTCTCTGTTTGTTGTTATGTAAAAGTAGGGAGTTGTTTCATCTTGAATAGGGTGTCACGGTTTTGAACCGTGACACCCGTACCCACTTAACAAATATTTATCTTCTAAAATTTGCAACTCATATTCCATGTACTGTATCTTTCCTATCAAATTCTTTTCTTCTTGTATGGACTCGTCTGACTTGTCCCGCCCCACCCGGGATATTCCTCCTTAGCTGTTCGGCTGCTAAATTCTGTTATTTCTACCAGTGACGGATACGCTTTGTGAATTGCCTGCAAACAGGCTGAAAGAAATGTACAGCTAAATTTTTTCATCAATCAAACTTCTTTAATTTTTCATTCATAACCGACCATTTAACCTACACATCTATGCGTATTAAAGTTTATTTAGTTCCGCTGATTGCAGCAGGGGCTATTTTTTTGTCATCTTGTAAAAAGAATGCTATTACCCTTTCATTTACCAATGCAAAAGGCGAAGTGCCGCAGCTTGGTAATTTAATTTTCCGTTTCAGTAGTTCGCTGGCTAAAGATTCTATGCTTAACGCCTGGGACTCGACTGATTATATTTCTTTCGATCCCGCAATTGCGGGAAAGTTCCGTTGGGAAAGTCCTGATGAACTGGTGTTCTCTCCATCGCAGCCGCTGAATCCAGCCACCACTTATAAAGCTAAAGTGAAAAGTGCTGTATTAAAATTCAGTAAATACAATTCCGTAAAAAACGGTGATAAAATTACTTTCCATACACCTGACCTTACATTGGATAATTCACAAATCATCTGGATTGGTGAAACCAGTACCTCTGCCGTGCCGCAGGTGGATTTATTTTTCAATTACCGTGTAAACCCGGAAAATTTGAAGGATAAACTGAACATTGAAGTAGAAGGCAAAAAAGCTGACTTCAACATCATTACTATTTCACCAGATAATAAGATATCAATCCGTATCAATGGACTGAAAGCTGAGGACAAGGATATTGATGCGAAAGTCAGCATTGGGAAGGGATTAAAACCGGAAAAGGGAAACACTTCTACTGACGATGCTATTACCAGTTCACTAACTATTCCTTCGCCGTATGTGCTTACGATCCAGAACGTAGAATCAGAGCATGATGGTATGGAAGGAGTGGTAAAGGTTACCACCAGCCAGCAACTGACGGGGGAAAGCCTGAAATCATTTTTAAAATTTGACCCTGACCTCGCTTACACGGTTGAAGCGAATGATTATGGCTTCACTTTGCGTAGTGATAAGTTTGATACAGAAAAAAGTTATGCATTAACAGTGGTAAAAGGTCTGAGAGGAAAGATTGGTGGAGTAATGAAAGAAGATTATAACGGTGGTGTTGCCTTTGGAGAACTGGAATCAGGTATTAGTTTTACCAATAGCAAAGCAGTTTACCTTTCTAAAAAGGGGGGCAAGAATATAGAAGTACAGATTACGAATGTGCCGAAAGTAAAACTGATCATTTCAAAAATTTATGAGAATAACTTATTGCTGGCGCAACGGTATGGCTATACTCCGCAGGAAAAACGCAGCGGGCCTGATTATGCCAGCTATGATGGTGAATATGAAGGTGATTATTCAGACGAGTATGGTGGCGGTGATGCTATGCTTGGTGATGTTATTTATGAAAAGGAAATAGATACCCGTTCATTACCTAAAAGTGGTGCCGGAAGAATTTTAAACTTCTCACAGTTTGAAGACAGGTTGCCCGATTTCAAAGGAGTGTATCATATTGTTATCCGTTCATCAGAAGATTACTGGGTAAAAGACAGCCGGTATATTTCTTTGTCCGACCTGGGATTGATTGCCAAAGAGGGACTGGATAAGATTCATGTGTTCACTAATTCAATTAAATCTGCTCAACCGGTTAATGGAGTGAATGTATCTGTTTATTCTACCAACAACCAGTTGATTGGTACAGGTGCAACCGATAAAGATGGCGTAGCAACGATTCCGTATAGTAAAAAAGATTTCAGTGGGTTTAAACCGGCGATGGTGATTGCAAAAACTGCTGATGACTTCAACTATCTTCCTTTTAATAATACAAGAGTTAATACTTCAAGATTTGATGTGGCTGGTAAAAGAAACAACCCTTCTGGTTTTGATGCATTTGTATATGCGGAAAGAGATGTGTATCGCCCCGGCGAAAAAATTAATTTTTCTGTTATCCTTCGGGATGCGCAATGGAAAAATCCTGGTGATGTGCCATTAAAAATGAAATTCCTGATGCCGAATGGTAAAGAACTAAAATCATTCCGTAAGAGTTTGAATGAAGAAGGCTCTGTAGAAGGAAGTATTGATATTGCTACAGCTGCTATCACCGGTAGCTATACATTGGAAGTTTATACTTCTACAGATGTATTGCTGGCTTCAAAGAATTTTTCTGTGGAAGAATTTGTACCTGACCGTATTAAGGTTAATACAAAATTGGATAAGGAATATTTACAGTCAGGTGATGTGGCTAAACTTAATATCAACGCCATGAATTTTTTCGGCCCACCAGCAGCTAACCGGAAATATGAAACGGAGATACAAGTAAAGCAGAAGTATTTTTCTGCCAAAAATTTTGATGGCTATGATTTTAGCCTGGCCAATCAGAATACTTTCTTCGATAAACAAGTGAAGGAAGGAACAACGGATGCTTCAGGTAACGCCAACATTGAGTACACAGTACCGGCCACTTATGCTAACATGGGTGCATTGCAAACCAGTTTCTATACAACAGTGTTTGATGAAACCGGAAGACCGGTAAGTCGTGCCACTGCGGTTGATATTTTTACACAGGATGTTTTCTTCGGTATAAAACAGGATTGGTTCTATTACTATCCGTTGAACCAGCCGGTGAAGTTTAACCTGGTGGCGGTGAATAAAGATGGTAATGCTGCCAGTTCTACTGCCAGGGTAGAAGTAATTAAACATGAATACAGAACCGTGTTGACAAAAAGCGGAAGTTATTTCCGTTACGAATCACAGAAAGAAGATAAACTGATGATTGAACAACAGATTTCTGTTGGTAACAATACGGTTTATACTTATGTGCCAAGAAGCCCCGGCGATTATGAAGTAAAAGTGTATCGTCCCGGGGCCAATAATTATGTGAGCCGCAGTTTTTACAGCTATGGAAGTTATGGTGGTAATAATAATTCGTTTGAAGTGAACAACGAAGGAAATATTGAAATTGAGATTGACAAGAAATTTTATGCAACAGGGGAAAGTGTAAAAGCATTATTTAAAACACCATTTAGCGGCAAGATGCTGGTAACAATGGAAACTGACCGTGTTGTTTCTCATCAGTATGTAGATGTAAGTAATAGAACGGCAAGTGTTGATTTAAAATTGAGTGCTGACCATGTTCCGAATGTTTATATCACGGCTACATTAATTAAACCTCATGAAGTATCGGATATTCCTTTGACAGTTGCACATGGATTTAAGAATGTAACAGTGGAAGACAAAAGCAGGAAAATTACTACGCAAGTGATTGCACAGAAAACAGTACGTTCTAAAACACACCAAAAAGTAACGGTAAAAGCAGCCCCTGGTAGTTTTGTAACGCTATCTGCTGTTGATAACGGGGTATTACAGGTAAGTGATTTTAAAACACCAAACCCTTTTGATTATTTCTATCAGAAGAAAGCCTTACAGGTTTCTGCATTTGATTTATATCCTCTATTATTTGCAGAAGTAAGAGCTAAACTCAGTAGCACCGGTGGTGATGGAATGATGGATATGGAAAAAAGGTCGAACCCGATGCCAGCTAAAAGAATAAAAGTAGTAAGCTATTGGGGTGGTATTAAAAAAGCCAATGGAAGTGGTATTGCAGAATTTGAATTTGATATTCCACAGTTCAGTGGTGAGTTAAGATTAATGGCTGTTGCGTATAAAGGACAAAGCTTTGGCGCAGCCGATAATACAATGACCGTTGCAGACCCCATTGTAGTAAGTACAGCTTTACCAAGATTTTTAAGTCCTGGTGATACGGTGAATGTGCCGGTAACATTGACTAATACGACTGATAAAGTAGCAAACGTGACCGCCACTATAGGAGTAGAAGGCCCGATGAAAGTAGTAGGGGGTAACAATCAATCGGTAAGCCTTGCTGCTAAAAGTGAAGGCCGTGCAATCTTTAAAGTAGTGGCTGACCCAACTATTAATGTTGGTAAGGTAACGGTGACAGTAAGTGGGTTGGGAGAGAAGTTTACCGATGCTACGGAAATCTCTATACGTCCGCCATCTACATTGCAAAAATCAACAGGTAGCGGTTCAATTGCTGGTGGTAGTTCGCAAAAGATAAGCATTGGCCTGAGTGATTTTATACCAGGCAGCACTAATTACAGTTTAGTGGTAAGTCGTTCACCCGCATTGGAGCTGGGTGAACAATTAAAATACCTGGTGCAGTATCCTTATGGTTGCACTGAGCAAACGGTGTCGGCTGCATTTCCGCAAATCTATTACAGTGATTTATCTGATTTGATGATGCTGAACCTGCCTGCCGGACAGGCAGGTAAAGGGCAGAATAAACTGAATGCAAACAGCAATATAATGGAAGCTATCCGCAAAATAAAAATGCGGCAGTTGTATAATGGTGCTGTCACTTTGTGGGATGGTGAAGGCAAAGACGACTGGTGGACCACCATTTATTCTGCACACTTTTTACTCGAAGCAAGGAAAGCAGGATTTGATGTGGACAATAGTTTACTGGAAACGATGCTGAATTATATCAACAACAAGTTAAAGAATAAGGAAACTATTACTTATTACTACAACCGTGACCAGAATAAAAAGATTGCTCCGAAAGAAGTGACGTATGGCCTGTATGTGCTCGCATTGGCAGGAAGAACGAATGTTCCTGCGATGAACTATTATAAAGCCAATACTTTGATGCTTGCATTAGACAGCCGTTATTTATTAGCCGCAGCGTATGCAACGGCCGGGGATAGAAAATCTTTCACCGCTATATTGCCCGCATCATTCAGTGGTGAAGAATCTGTACCACAAACAGGCGGTAGCTATTATTCTGATGTGAGGGATGAAGCCATTGCATTAAACGCCTTGATTGATGTGGACCCCGG
>JBKJIX010000224.1:0-5894 GCA_046598205.1 Chitinophagaceae bacterium | reverse complement strand
TTCTTCTTCCGAATCCCGGTCAAGTGGTTTTCCACAAATGACCCGGTCGGGAAAAAGATTGATATTTGCATGGACGGATGATAAGGGAATGACAGTAAGAGTGGCAAGCCTTGCTTTGTAATAGTTTATTGTCAAAAAGGGTGGGGAAATTATTCCAGATTGTCCTTCATCGGCTGTAACCACAGGATTTTTATATTCTACAGCAAATTAAATGGGTATCAAATGCAATCATTTATTCCGTTCCTCCTTGTTTTTTTAGCCACGCCGCCTGATGTGGATGCTTTCTTTTTTTCCTTTTTTCTTTTAAAAATAAATCTTATTAAGAAGATTAAAGAGCATTTCAACAAGCAACAACACCAGGTTGTTACTGTTGATCAATTTTGCCAGTACATGGGATTACAACAAGAAATTGTTGCCCGGTAATTAAGATAAGTTGCAAGCCTTTTTTATCGCTGATGTTATGATACAAACTTGCACCCACTTACATCATCGCTTTGTTTTCCTTTGGTTGTTTTGCAACTTCCTTTATTAATAAATCTGAGGTCACAAAAGCAAAAAAGCAATTATGAAAAAATCATAACTGCTTAATTATTAAGTGGGAGTTGACGGGTTCGAACCGCCGACCCTCTGCTTGTAAGGCAGATGCTCTGAACCAGCTGAGCTAAACTCCCTTGCGAATGAAATGAAGCAATCGAATTTGGGAGAGCAAAGATAGGTGGGAAGCAGTTTTCAGACAAAATATTTTTACCCTATTTTCAGCCCAAATTGATTGTATGGCAACAACTTACTGCGAATTTGTTCAAAACAAAGGAAAAGATACCGTCCACAAGGATTATCATGACAAAGAATACGGCTTTCCGATTGATGACGATAACCTGTTGTTTGCAAGATTGATATTAGAAATAAACCAAGCGGGGTTGAGTTGGGAAACAATTTTGAAGAAGAAAGATAACTTCTTCAAAGCTTTTGATGATTTTAATATTGATAAAGTAGCCCGTTACACAGATAAGAAAAAAGAAAAGCTGATGCTTGATGCCGGTATTATCCGCAACCGGTTAAAGATTGAAGCTGTTGTTCATAATGCAAAAGCTATTAAAATACTTCAGAAAGAGTCCGGG
Source organism: Chitinophagaceae bacterium (assembly GCA_046598205.1). GTDB lineage: Bacteria > Bacteroidota > Bacteroidia > Chitinophagales > Chitinophagaceae > JJ008. The sequence continues at coordinate 4,776 of JBKJIX010000224.1, read as the reverse complement.
TCATTTAAAAACTGGTTAGATACACATCACCCAAAAACAAAAGAAGAATGGGTAACACTTTTTAAAGTAACCTTTCGGTTTACTGGTGGTGAAATTGTAAACGAGTTTTTAATGAGTGCAGGCTACTTGCCCGGGGCACATGCAGAAAATTGTCCTGTTTATAAAAAAGTGTTGCAACAGCAACCAAAGTGGGCTTCTAAAAAATAATTCAATTCGGATTTAGTTCTGGCAGGCGATAATGCTGACCGTCTAAAACAAATAGTTCATCAATTTCGTAAGTCCAGAATTTGAAGAGAGGAGACTTTGTCAGAATTTTTTCAACTTCTTTTTTGTTATCTGCATTCAGTGTAATCCACGACCGTTGTGTTTCCATGCTTACTGCATAATGGTCAATCGTTCCTTTATTAATAAGGAAATTAATATAAGTACGATGAGGTGGCACTAACTCCATGAATTCCTCACTCATTTCAAAATGTATGGTAACCTGGTATTTCTCCATTTACTTAAATGACAATTTAAAAGTAGCAAAGTTGCACCGGGAAAGAAAAGAATGTTGAAAACTACTATTTTTATTCCCCGGAACGTTAGCTCAGTTGGTTTAGAGCATTACTTTGACAGAGTAGGGGTCACTGGTTCGAGCCCAGTACGTTCCACTAAAATCAGAATAGCAGACTAGTGCAAACAAATAACTCAGTAAAAATAGAATTGAAAAAATTGTAAAAGGAAAGAGTTGTGAAGTTCACCGCGCCTCCTGCTAAATTTTGGGTTTAGCAGGAGGGTTCCGGACTTTGAATCTTTTCATTGGATTTGGACACGGTGACATTTGGGTGGTTTTTCAATGGATCTCTTTTGGACTTTAGGATGGTTTTTCGAATGGATCTGGACTTTAATTGGTTTTTTCGAATTGGACTTTGGATGTTTAACTGGTCTTTCTTTAGGATTTGGTTTGGTTTTTCTACAGGAATTGGAATTGGTTTGGTCTTTCTACAGGATTTGGTTTTGATCTTTCTTTAGGATTTGGTTTGGTTTCTTTCTTTAGGTATTGGATAATCAGAAGACAAATATAATTGGCAGTTCGTTAGTATTATAGAGCAAAACAACCCAATTTTTTTACGACGGTATTTACCATATTCATCGTAAACCCGCCATTATTTGGCTGCGGTTTTGCACATTATTCCAATCGTAGTTTTACGGGAAAAAGGCTCCGGCACCGTTAGCGGCCTTGTTTTTAATCAATGTTCTGCTTATTGTGTATTAATTGCCGAGAGCCTGGATGACATCGTACTTGGTAACGATATGATAATTGCCAGCCTCATCTTTTGCCAGTACAGCACCATTTTCTTTGTTAATGAGATTACTTAATCTTTCTACCGGGGTATCATATGCAACTACGGGAAAAGAAGGTTCCAGTACTTCCTGTACGGTAGAATTTTTTATTTCCGGATTATGAAATATTTTTTGGAACAAACCACCTTCACTGATGGCACCCAATGGTCCGTTGCCATTTATAACCGGTATCTGTTCAATATCATATTTCTTCATCAGTTCCACTGCTTCCAAAACTGTTTGTGATGGTTCAACCGTAATTAATTTTTTGGTACCTCTTGCACTTACCACATCTCTGAATGTTTTTACATCAAGAAAACCTCTTTCTATCATCCATTGGTCATTATAAATTTTGCCAACATAACGGCTGCCATGGTCATGAAAGATGCAAACAACTAAATCATCCTTTTTTAATTTGCCCTTTAATTGCATTAATCCCTGTATACAACTGCCAGCACTATAGCCACAAAACAATCCTTCTTCCTTCGCCAGTTTTCTTGCCATCACAGCTCCGTCTTTATCTGTCACCTGTTCAAAGTAGTCTATCACACTCATATCATAATTTTTTGGCACAAAGTCTTCGCCAAAACCTTCGCTGATATACGGATGCACTTCGTTCATGTCTATTTCACCGGTACGAAAATATTTTGTAAGCAATGAACCAAATACATCAATAGCCCATATCTGTATGTCGGGATTTTTTTCTTTCAGGTATTGTGCTGCCCCGGTAATAGTACCGCCTGTTCCTGCTGTAGAAACGAGGTGAGTGATTTTCCCGTCTGTCTGATTCCATATCTCCGGTCCTGTTGTTTCATAATGTGCCAGCCGGTTCGCCAGGTTATCATACTGGTTCATATGGTAGGAATTGGGTACTTCTTTGGCCAGTCTTGCTGCCACACTGTAATAACTTCTAGGATCTTCAGGTAATACGTTGGTTGGACAAACAATTACTTCAGCACCAACAGCTTTTAAGATATCAGCTTTTTCCTTTGATTGTTTATCTGTAGTAACGAAAATACATTTGTACCCTTTTACTATCGCAACCAATGCTAATCCCATTCCTGTATTACCACTTGTTCCTTCAATAATAGTACCGCCGGGTTTCAATTTTCCTTCCTGTTCTGCTATTTCCACCATTTTTAATGCCATCCGGTCTTTGATGGAATTGCCCGGGTTGAAATAATCTACTTTGGCCAATACAGTACAAGGCAGGTCTTTGGTAATTTTATTTAGCCTTATCATCGGGGTGTTCCCGATAGTTTCCAGTATGCTGTTCTTGATATCCATAATGAAGTTTTCTTCGCAGCAAAGGTAAGATTTTAGGCGGGAGTACCTGTTAATCAAAAATAAAAGCCCCCTCTGTCCTTCGGTAAACTCAGGATCAGAAGAGGCGACCGGACTCAATGATCTTTATCATTAAGCTTCTTTATTTATTTTATACTTGTTTTCTGAACTCTTTTCTTTTATTACTTAAATAATTATCCAGTAGCACCAGCCCAATCACCACATTAATCATCATAAAAGCATTTACCCAGGTGTTGCTGAAGAATTTACTGAAGTCAAGTTTATTAATATTTTTTGATAAAATAGTTTCTTCTCCGCCTGAAAGGCTCATCTGCCCAAAACCATAGATAAGGACCCCAACCAGCATTGCAATAAAGAAAAAGCCGATGCTCCAGATAATTTTCTTATTGATATATGATTTAGTGGCCGGAGCAATATGAAGCTTTGAAATTTCTTCCATTACATTTTTGCTGAACCGCAATGAAGGGGCTTCGAGATCGGATGATTGTAGTAATTCATTTACCTGCAATAGTTCGTTATATTTTTCTTTCCATTCAGCATTGCTTTGCAGCAATTGCTCAATCACAGATTTTTCATCAGCGGAAAGAGTTCCGTCAATGAAATTCCAGAGGCGTTCCTCGATACCCCCAGCCCCTAAAGGGGAGTTTACATGGTTTTCTTTCATATCAGACCTCCTTTTAAATTCATGACTTGTATAATTTTTTTATTAAAATCAAACCTAAGTCCCCCTTTAGGAGAGAGGGGCTATAAATTTCTTACTTCTTCAGCATAATAAGTTTCCATTTTTTCTTTCAATCTCGTTCTGGCACGGTGCAACCGGACTTTTGCCGCATTTACTTCTATCCCCAATACCTGTGCCGTTTCTTCCAGCGACTGCTCAGCTTTATAAAACAGGGTAATGATTTGTGCATCATCAGGGTTTAATAAACCAATCGCCTCATTCACCATCGCTATTTTCGATTTTTGTTCTACCATATTTGCTCTCATGCCAGAATCCTGGTTGTCGGCCATTTCAAATACTTTTTCATTATCCAATGAATGAATATCCAATTTCTTTTTCCTCAAAAAGCTGATGCAGGTGTTGTTGACTATGGTATAAAGCCAGGTGGTAAATTGTGAAGCCCCCCTGAAATCAGCCAGGTATTTATAGGCTTTTATAAACACATCCTGCGCCACTTCTTCTGCATCCTCTCTGTTTTTTACAATTCGCAGGGTGAGGGTAAAAACATAGTTTTGATAACGGTTCACCAACCCGGCATAAGCCTGGTAGTCACCACTTAGCACTTTGCTAATGATTTCATTATCATTCAGTCCGGTTGACATTCTGGTAATAAGACTACATGATAATCAATTAGGTTACAGTACAAGTTACGTTTATTTTGCTCCTCCTGATGGGGTGGAATAAGGAAAATTTAAGCACCTGTAACCTGTTTTGGCCGGCTGTAGTCATAGTATTTGTAAACTGTTTCCGATGCCTTTCATCAGGACTTCGGTTGCACAAAGAAAAGTTCTTTTAAACTGTAACCTCTTCGAAAGAGGGGTAGTCATAGAAGAAACGATAACAAAAACACTAATTATAAAAATTAAAATTATGAATGGAGCAGAAGCAATAGTACCCGTAACCATGTTCGCCGGTGGATTTGCGATGGTATTTGGTATTTATTATTTAAAAACCCGCCAAAATCTGGCGATGATTGAAAAAGGAATGAACCCCAAAGAGTTTGCCAACCGGCCTGCTCCTTACAAAAATCTTAAATGGGCCTTGCTGCTTATAGGTTCGGGAGTTGGATTGTTCCTTGCTTATTTACTGGATAATTATGTACTGAATGTTAATGTTCCCCCGCATGGAGATGATGGGAAACATGTGGCTATCTATTTCTCGTTAATTGCAATCGGCGGTGGTCTTGGTCTATTCGGTTCTTACCGGATTGAAAAGAAATGGTGGGATGATAATAAAGACAAAATATAAAAGTTACAACACACCTTATCCAAAGAGGCTGTCTCAAAAGTCTATAAACAAGGAGCACAAAGCCCACAAAGTTTTTCACGAAGAGCACAACGTATTGAAAGTAAAGGAATTTTTCTTTGTGAACCCGATAGCTATCGGGTTTGTGTTTTCTTAGTGTTCGTTGTGCTACGTTTACT
>JBKJIX010000134.1:0-8986 GCA_046598205.1 Chitinophagaceae bacterium | reverse complement strand
TTATTAAAAGAAGCAGGTTTACCCGATGGAGTTTTCAATATCGTTCATGGTGATGTGGAAATAGTAGAAGCCATCTGCGACCATCCGGGTATTGAAGCGATCTCCTTTGTTGGTTCTACCAAAGTTGCCAAGATAGTTTATCAACGGGCTACTAAAAGTTTTAAAAGAGCATTAGCATTAGGCGGCGCTAAAAATCATCTGATGGTTCTCCCCGATGCTATTCCGGGAATGACAGCACAAAATGTAGCGGCCAGTATGAGTGGTTGTGCAGGGCAGCGTTGTATGGCCGCATCAGCAATGATTGGTGTGGGAAATGTGGATGCCATCGTTGATAAAATTTGTGAAGAAGCAAGAAAAATAATACCCGGAGAAAATCTTGGTGCTGTTATCAGCAAAGAAAGTAAAGAAAAAATTGAACGATATATTGGCGAAGCAGAAAGAGACGGCGCAAAAATTTTAGTGGACGGAAGAAATGCAAAAGTGAAAGGAAAAGAAAACGGTACTTATGTTGGCCCAACGGTAATTGATTTTGTAACTCCAACGATGAGTGTAGCGACAGAAGAAATTTTCGGCCCCGTAATTTCTATCATGCGAACCAACACCGTTGATGAAGCTCTGGCGATTGAAAACGCCAATCCTTATGGCAACGCTGCATCTGTGTTTACACAAAATGGCGGCATGGCCCGTTATATCATTGACCGAGCCAGTGCGGGGATGATTGGTGTGAATGTAGGTGTGCCGGTGCCAAGAGAACCGTTCTCCTTCGGTGGCTGGAATGAAAGTAAGTTTGGTGTGGGTGATATTACCGGAAAAAGTTCTATTGAATTCTGGACAAAGCTCAAAAAGAGTACGACGAAATGGAATGCAGAGGCCGGGGTGAATTGGATGAGCTAAGGCAGTGAGTGGTGAATGGTAAGTAGTGAGTGGGAAGCAGACTGCTGTAGGGTACATCCCCGCCTGGGCGGGGCGAATCGAGGAAAATGTATTGCTTTAGTGAATTGGGGTGGGTTTCGAAGATGCTTATGGTGTTTGAAAAATGTTCAAGGTCACAAGTTGTGACCTTGAACGATAAAAATTGAGACCGCTATTGGCGACCTCAAAATATGTCGTCGCATTTTGTGATGACATCTCAAAGGATTTGATTAATATGACAGTATGCGGTCACAGATTGTGACCGCATATCTCAAAACTTTAAGGTCGCAAATTGCGACCTCAAAAAACACAATATGAGAATCATAAAAAGTATTCAGAATAGGATTTTTGAAATTAGGGGCGAAAGAGTCATGATTGACAAGGACTTAGCGAACTTGTATGAAATTGAAAATAAGCGACTTATCGAAGCAGTTAAGCGAAACATTAAACGCTTTCCTAAAGATTTCATGTTTCAGCTTACAAATGAAGAGTTGGAAGCTATAAGGTTTCAAATTGAAACCTTAGAAACCGACGATTCTTTAAGGTCGCAAATTGCGACCTTAAAGAATCGCAGAGGCCAGCATAGCAAATACCTTCCTTTTGCCTTTACCGAACAGGGCGTAGCCATGCTAAGCGGCATCCTCAACTCCTATAAAGCCATTGCCATGAATATCGCAATCATGCGAGCATTTATTGAAATCAGAAGAGTGCTAATTCAGGAAAGTGACTTGCGGGAACAACTAAAACAAATAAAAGAAAGAATTGGCGAACATGATATACAACTAAACCAGTTGTACGATGCTATAGAAAATTTATTGGATGAAAATGCAGGTCAAAAGAAATGGGAAGAAAGAGAAAGGATTGAGTTTAAAGCAAAATAGCTAAAACAAAGAATAAACAAGTTTTAAATTTATCAAGATAATCAGTATGAAAGGACCAGAATTCTTAAAATATATAAATCCAGTTTTAACAACGCTTCAAGCAAATGGTGGAGCCGGAAACTCATCGAACATAATCGAAGAAATCATTGAAAGTTTAGGCATAACAGATGAAGAGTTAGAAGAGCCTACTTCAAATGGACAATCTAGAATTAGAAATCAAATTCAATGGGCCAGGTTTTACCTTTTTAAAGCCGGACTAATTGATAATGCACAGAGAGGCATATGGAGATTAACTAATGAGGGGTTGGAGAAGAAATTAAATGACGAAGATGTATATAGTCTTTTTAAAGGTGTTCAAGAAAGTGTAAAGAAAACTCCGATTATTGCTCCTAAAAAAACTGAGGAACAATTTGAAACAACTTCGACTGAAGATGAAGAGCATTCGATTGGATTATTAAACTTAATTCAAAACCTCCCAGCTTCAGGTTTTGAGAAGCTATGTAAACGTTTACTAACAGAAATTGGAATTAATGACATTACAATAACAGGCGGCTCTGGAGACCAAGGGATTGATGGAAAAGGAATAGTAAAGCTTAATGACGTTGTAAGTTTAAATATAGTTTTTCAATGCAAGAGATATAAAGAAACTGTTTCACCACATCATGTCCGTGACTTTAGAGGCGCAATGCAAGGTAGAGGTGAAAAAGGTTTAATAATTACTACAGGAAGATTTACTAAAGAAGCTAAAAACGAAGCAAGTCGAGATGGTGTGACACCAATAGAACTAATAGATGGAGATAGATTGGTAGAACTATTTGAAAAACATCACTTAGGTCTTAAGCCTGTAACTGTATTTGAGATAGACAATGAATTCTTTAAAGGTTTTAGTTAAAGCTCTAATTGCAACAACACATATTGAAAAAGCTGAATAATATTACCGAACCCCGAACAGTGCGACGCAACGAAGATGATAGTAGCACTACAGTTGGGCTAATAAAAAATAAAATAGTATGAGTACAAAAATGATTTCAGAAGCAGAGGCCATTATTCAAGACAATCTCGATTACACCCTCTTCTCCTGGAGTAAACAAAAAGGCATTGCACCGATTGCAGTAAAACATGCCGAAGGGGTGTACATGTACGACTACGATGGCAAACGCTATATTGACTTTTCATCGGGGCTGATGAATGTAAATATTGGTCATGGCAACCAACGGGTAACCGATGCAGTGGTAAAACAAATGCAGGAAGTAAGCTATGTAACGCCGAGTTGTGTAACAAAAGTTAGGGGCGACCTAGGAAAAAAACTGGCATCCATTACCCCGAAAGGAATGAATAAAACATTGTTCACTGTTTGTGGTGCTACTGCAATTGAAAATGCAATTAAACTGGCGAGGTTATATACTGGCCGTCATAAAATCATTACTAAATACAGGGCTTTCCATGGGTCAAGCTATGGGGCTATGACTGCTGGCGGCGACCCAAGAAAATTACCGGCAGATAGTCAGCAGGCTCCCAACTTTGTACATGTAGAAGACCCGTTTTGCTATCGTTGCCCTTTCGGACAAAGTTTTGGCAGTTGCCAATACGAATGTGCCAGTCATGTAGAAAGAGTAATACAATTTGAAGGGCCTGAAAATGTGGCTGCCATTTTAATGGAAGGTGAAAGTGGTTCATCGGGCTGTATAAAATACCCGCCAGATTATTTTAAAAAGATAAGGGCTATTTGTGACAAGTATGGCATTTTATTAATTGTGGATGAAGTAATGAGTGGTTTTGGAAGAACAGGTAAATGGTTTGGTTTTGAGAATCATGGTATTGTTCCAGACATGATTGCAACGGCTAAAGGCCTTACTGCCGGCTATATTCCTTTTGGTGCATTGATAGTAAGCGATACAATAGCTGCCGCTTACAATGATAAACCGTTGATGCTCGGCCTCACCTACTCTGCTCATGCAGTTGGCTGTGCCGCTGCATTAGAAGTGTTGAATATTTATGAAGACGATAATCTGATTGATAATGCAGCAGCTATGGGAAAATATATAAATGAACAGGTAGAGAAGTTAAAACAAAAACATCCGAGCATTGGTGATTTTAGAAATACTGGTTTATTAGGTTGTATTGAATTAGTAAAAAACAGAACAACCAAAGAACCCATGGCACCCTTTAATGCAAAGCCGGACGAAATGACTGTGATGAATAAAGTAGCAGCGAAAATTAAAGAATTGGGTATGTACACTTTTGTGCGATGGAATTATATTTTTATTGCACCGCCATTGATTGTGACCAAGGAACAGATTGACGAAGGATTGGCGATTATTAGTGAGGCGATAAAGATTGCGGACGAAAGTGTGCTTTCTTAGCTCAACCCCTATGGGGTTGGAAAAACAGGCTTTCTTCTTTTATTATAAATATTTGTCTCCTACGGAGACAAGAGAAATAAAGAAATGGCACCACATTGAACAATTGACTCAACTCCGTAGGAGTTGACTATTTATAGAACGTAAAATCAAAATAAGGAACGCCGACCCCGTAGGGGTCGAACAATAACAGGAAAAGCAATGCCAAATACATACACACAATTATATATTCAATTTGTATTCGCAGTGAAATGGAGGGAAAGCCTCATTCAACCGGCATGGAAAAATGAGTTGTATAAATATATTACCGGGATTGTACAAAATAATAAAAGCAAGATGCTGGCGATAAATGGAATGCCCGACCATATCCACATTTTTGTTGGCTATAAACCATCTGTGTCCATTCCTGATTTAATAAAAGATATTAAAGTCGCCAGTAGCTTGTGGATTAATGAAAGAAAGCTGGCGAAAGAAAAATTTAACTGGCAGGAAGGTTATGGTGCTTTCTCTTACCGGCTTCGTGATATTGATGAAATATGTAAATACATTCAAAATCAGGAAGCACATCATCATAAAAAAACATTTAGAGAAGAATATACGGAGCTGTTGAGAGATTTTACGGTAGAATATGAAGAGAAATATTTATTTGAATTTTTTGATGATATATATTCAACTCCTACGGAGTTGGAAAAACTCTGACATTACAATTCTATAAAGATTTGTCTCCCATGGAGACAACAAAACAGATGGCAAGCGAAAATACCAACATAGTGGAAACAGAGAACCCTCCTTCTGAGGGCAGGGAGGCATCCCTTTACAACGAAGACCTCGCCCCTGTTCCCGCATCCAAACGAACATGGGGCACCTGGAACTATGCAGCCTTATGGATAGGCATGAGTCTTTGCATTCCTACTTACACCATGGCAAGCTCTATGATAAATAATGGCATGAGCTGGTGGCAGGCAGTGTTAACTATTTTTATTGGCAATGCAATTGTTCTGGTACCGATGTTATTGAACGGACATGCAGGAGCGAAATATGGAATACCATTTCCTGTTTTTGCTAGAGCAAGTTTTGGAACGAAAGGTGCAAACATACCGGCAATGTTACGGGCCATTGTTGCCTGTGGTTGGTTTGGCATACAAACATGGATTGGCGGCGAATCATTATATCATTTAATAAGAGCATGGAATCCATCATTAGAAGAAATAAATACAACATCGCTATTTCCACAAGCATTACCCATGTTATGCTTCGGGCTTTTCTGGCTGCTGAATATGTTTATCATTTATAAAGGAGTAGAAAGCATTAGAAAACTATTAGTGTTCAAAGCCATCTTTTTACCAATAGCAGCAATTGCTTTATTCTGCTGGGCGGTGATTGCAGCAAAAGGCTTAGGCCCGATACTAAGAGAACCTTCAAAATTTACAGATTCCGCTTCCTTCTTTAAATTCTTTTTCCCTGCATTAACAGCCGTCGTTGGTTTTTGGGCAACATTATCATTAAACATTCCTGACTTTACCCGGTATTCAAAAAGTCAAAAGGCACATATCAAAGGACAAGCAATCGGCTTACCTCCTTCAATGACTTTGTTCGCATTTGTTGGCGTTGTTGTTACATCTGCCTCAGCTATTATTTATGGAAGCCCTGAATGGGATCCGGTAAAACTGGCTTCAAGGTTTGACAGCAAACTGATGGTAACATTTGCCATGATTGGGATTATCATTTCAACATTAGCAACAAACATCGCAGCCAATATTGTAAGTCCGGCGAATGATTTTTCTAATCTTTCTCCAAAGAAAATAAATTTCAAACTCGGCGGCTATATCACCGGCGTTATTGGTGTATTGATTTTTCCGTGGAAATTAATGGCCGACCCGAATGGTTATATTTTTACCTGGTTGATTGCTTATTCGAGTTTATTGGGGCCAATCGGTGGCATAATGATTGTTGATTATTATTTTATCCGGAAGAAGGAATTGGTGGTTGAAGAATTGTACCAACATAACGGACGCTATAAATTTTCCAATGGCTTTAACTTGATTGCTATTATGGCCTTGGTGGTTGGCATATTACCCAATGTGCCCGGTTTTTTAACCACAGCTAAATTATATACGGTTTCACAATTGCCTCATTGGATACCTGACTGGCTTTATGGTATGTATCATTATTCCTGGTTTGTTGGCTTTTTTGTCAGCGGTTTTGTATATTGGTTAGTAATGAAAAATAATTCACCGCTGAGAACAAGAGAAGCAGAGGCTTCGCAGAGAATCTCTGCGTAAACTCTTTTAACTCATGTTCTCTGCGGTTAAAAAATAGATTATGAGCATTCTAATTAAAAACGGAAGAGTAATTACTGCCACCGACAATTATATCGCCGATATTTTTATCGAAGGCGAAACAGTAAAAACAATTGGCAAGAACCTTGACGTCAAAGCCGATAAAGTAATTGATGCTTCCGACAAATTGGTTTTTCCCGGTGGCATTGACCCACATGTCCATCTTGACATGCCCTTCATGGGAACGTACAGTAGCGATAATTATGAAACCGGAACAAGAGCTGCATTGTTCGGCGGCACTACCATGGTTATTGATTTCATCTTACAGAAACAAGGCAATTCGCTCCGCTCTGCATTGGAAGAATGGAAAGGAAGAAGTGATAATAATTGCTTAGGCGATTATAGTTTTCACATGGCTGTCACTGACTTCAATGAAAACACAAAAAAAGAAATACAGGAGATGATCGAGAAAGAAGGTATTGTTTCTTTTAAAACATTTATGGCGTATAAAGGAGCCTTAATGATTGATGACAGGCAGATGGTTGGCCTTATGCAGGAAGTAAAAAAACATGGTGGTTTAATAAATGTACACGCTACCAATGGCGATATGATTGATTACCTGATTGCCAAACATAAATCGGAAGGCAACACTTCCCCTCTCTATCATTATTTATCTCAACCAGAAGTTACCGAAGCAGAAGCCAGTGGACGATTTGCCGACATGGCTAATTATACCGGTTGCCCTGGATACATTGTTCACCTTACCTGCGAAGGTGCTTTAAATGCTGTACGAAGCAGGACGAAAAAAAATCAGAAAATTTTTGTTGAAACCTGTATTCAATATTTGTTGCTCGATGCCTCACTCTATGAAAAAGAAGATGGTGCCAAATGGGTAATGAGTCCTCCATTGCGGCAAAAGAAAGACCAGGAAACTTTATGGGCAGGCATCAACCAGGGATTAGTGCAGGTGGTAGCAACAGACCATTGCCCTTTTAAATGGGAACAGAAACAGATGGGTAAAGATGATTTTTCAAAAATTCCTAATGGACACCCTGCAATAGAAAACAGGATGGAATTATTATTCAGCGAAGGTGTTGCAAAAAATAGAATCACTTTGAATAAATATGTGGAAGTAGCCTGCACCAATCCTGCAAAAATATTTGGTATGTTTCCGAAAAAAGGAACGATTGCTGTTGGCAGTGATGCAGACATTGTCATCTTCGACCCGAATGAAAAACATACACTGTCTGCAAAGACACATCACATGAATGTTGATTACAGCAGTTATGAAGGTTGGGAAGTAACGGGAAAAGTAAAAACGGTTTTATTGAGAGGACAAGTAGCAATTGAGAATAATAATTGTGTAATCGAAAAAGGTTTTGGTAAATTTATTAAGAGAAATAAAGTATCACAAACAATTTAATACAGGAACACGGATAACATAGATTAGACAGATGAACACAGATTATTTTGATAAATCAAAATCCGGGATTTCTGCGAAGCAGAAAAAATCCGTGTTCATCCGTTCAACCCGTGTCATCCGTGTGCTAAAAAAAATAAACCATGTCAAGAATTATTAAGTCAGGATTAATCCAACTATCCCTTCCCAAAACTGAAGGCGAAGGAACCATTACAGAAATTAAAGAAGCAATGGTGCAGAAGCATATTCCGCTGATTGAAGAAGCCGGAAAAAAAGGTGTGCAGATACTTTGTCTGCAGGAAATCTTCAATACGCCGTATTTCTGTCCTGGGCAGGATAAGAAGTGGTACGAAAGTGCAGAATCAGTTCCCGGCCCCACAACTGACCTGATGGCTACTTACGCCAAAAAGTACAACATGGTTATCATTGTTCCGGTGTATGAAAAAGAACAGGCCGGCGTTTTATACAATACGGCAGCAGTTATAGATGCTGATGGAACTTATCTGGGCAAGTACAGAAAAAATCATATTCCGCATACCTCAGGTTTTTGGGAAAAATTTTTCTTTAAACCCGGTAACTTAGGCTATCCAGTTTTTCAAACCAAGTATGCAAAAGTGGGTGTGTACATTTGTTACGATCGCCACTTTCCCGATGGTGCAAGATGTTTGGGATTGAATGGTGCAGAGATAGTGTACAATCCTTCCGCAACCGTCACTGGACTTTCCCAATATTTATGGAAGCTGGAGCAACCTGCACATGCTGCAGCCAATGGATATTTTATGGGTTGCATTAACAGGGTGGGCACAGAAAAACCATGGAACCTTGGCAAGTTCTACGGCACTTCATATTTCGTTGACCCGAGAGGGCAAATTTTTGCACAAGCATCCGAAGACAATGATGAATTATTAATCGCCGATTTTGATTTGGATATGATTGAAGAAGTAAGAAGTGTGTGGCAGTTTTTCCGGGATAGAAGACCGGAGACTTATGGGAAATTAACGGAACTATAATACTTAACCGCAGAGATTCTGTGTTAAGAACCAAGTGATTTGAATTATTTATTTTTGTGTTTTAGGCGGCTTTTGCCAGCCTGCTTAGTGGGGCAGTCAATTAGATTGCCCCCTAATTTTTTTC
>JBKJIX010000017.1:0-14363 GCA_046598205.1 Chitinophagaceae bacterium | reverse complement strand
TATAATCTGTCATAGCTAAATGAAAGTTGCTTGGTGTAACCGTTAACAAGCCCCATTCTCAATTTATCATTTCTGCCAGTAGCATTATTATAATAAATTTTGGCTCCGTAGTTTACCCGGTCAAGACTGGCTTTTTGCTCTACCAGCCATTGATTAAGATTGCGATCAACCGGCCTAAATACAGGAACCGGAAACAGGTACCACCGTTCTTTCACATCAACACTAATATCAATTTTTATCCCTTCAATATCTTTTGCTGCTACAATAGCGGCACTGAAGAGTGCTGTGTTCATCAACTGACGACGGGCTTCTTCCATTTTTTTTACCAGCACATCCAACGAATATTTTTCGCCTTTTTTGAAAGGAATTTCCCGTAAGATGATAGCATCTTTTGTTTTTTTATTTCCAGTTAATAAAATGTCCCCTACTACAATCATCGAAGAAAAAGTGGCGGCAGTATCAATTAATTTATCTGGACTGGTTTGTTGTGCGAGCAACATATGGCTGCATAGTAACATTGCAATAAGACAACGATAATATTTTCTTTCCCACGCCATATTCAGCTTTCAGCAAAAGGGCTAAGTTAACAGGAAATGTTGTCCCTTCGGTAAAATACAGGGAAAGCCATCAGATCTTGAGGTAGTTCATCAGGTTGTCGTAGTTGCTGCGCAATTCATTGGCATATAACTCTTCGCCAAAAAAATATTTTACCGTGTAATCATACCGTTGAAAAGTGGCAACAATATCTGACACTTCGGGTTTGTTAATACGGATTGTAACCTGCATCATACCCGTTTCGCCATCATTGGAAGTATTGAGCTGTGTAATCTGTGCATCGTTTGTTTCTACTATTTTACTGATCTCGCCAAATGAGTACTGGTTACTTTCCATTTCCAGCACAATCAATCCACCGGGTTCGCTAAGGCTCATAAACTCAGATGAAAATTTCAACAGTTCGTTATAAGCAAGAGTACCTACCAGTTCATTTTCTTCATTTACTACCGGTACTACAGTTAATCCGCTGTCTGCAGCTAATTGTACGGCTTTCAGAAAATGTTCATCGTCTTTTACGGAAACATCAGAAAAGGATTGTTGTAGTTCAGTAAGTGGTGCATTATCATTCTCTGCCTGCAGCAGGTCTTCTTCGCTGATGATGCCAATAAATTTTTCGCCATCCACTATCGGTAAATGAGTGACGTTGTTGTCATTCATCAATTGCAATGCCTGGTACACCTTGTCTTGAAGGCGCAGGTAAGGAAGGGTTTGTGATAATAGTTCACTGGTTAACATGGATAGCGGCTTTGATGTAAAAAAACTATTTCGAATAATGCCTTGCGGCATTAATAGGACATCAGCGATTACGAAACTGTTGCAGGCTCGCTGAGCTTTTTTAAAAATTTATGCAGGATTGCATTAAACTCATCAGGTACTTCCATCATCGGTGCATGGCCACATTTATCTACAAAATGCAATTCACTGTTGGGAATTAACTTGTGAAACTCCTGGGCAACAAACGGTGGAGTTATGCTGTCGTTACTTCCCCATACTAATAACGTCGGTTGTTTGATTTGATTGAGTTCTTCCCCTAAATTATTTCTGATAGCACTTTTTGCCAAGGCGATGATCTTAATCGCTTTTAAGCGGTTATTGGTCATACTGTACACTTCATCTACCAGCTCCTCTGTAGCCATAGCAGGGTCGTAAAAAGTCAATTCTGTTTTTTTGCGGATATATTCCCTATCGCCCCGTTTAGGATAGCTATCGCCCATACCATTTTCAAAAAGGCCGGAACTGCCGGTCAATATCAACGACTTAACTCTTTCGGGGTGTTTCAAAATATGCAAAAGACCCACATGTCCGCCGAGTGAGTTGCCTAACAAGTGAACTGACTGTAAATCCCTTGCTTCCAGAAATCTATGAACAAATTTGGCCAGCCCTCCTACAGAAGTATGGAGGATATCCATCTCCAGCAGCGGCAGCATTGGTACCACTACTTTATTATGCTGTCGGAAAAATTCAATCAGGGTGCGAAAATTGCTTAGTGCACCAAACAGGCCATGCAAAAGCACCAGCGGTTCGCCGCTGCCTTCTTCTATAAACTTAAACTTATCCTGTTCTTTAATTTCGTATTCCATGGCAGTCAATTCTGGCTTTCTTGCTGTTGAATTTCTATACTAAATTAAACGATTTGGCGCAAAATATTAGCAATTTGCTGTATAAAAGAAGGTCAACCAGACAAATATAGGTGCAAAGGGTGTGTTTTGAAAACCTGTTTACTTTAGTACCATCTTCCTCTCTTACAAATTATACCAAATTGGCATATAATTTTTACAGGGGGAAAAAATAAAATACACCTATAAAAAGCAGAAGAATCTAATAAGAAGAACCTGTTGGCGGAGTTATTTTTTATAGCCGCGGAGGGGCGAAATATTAGTAGAAAATATGCATCCAAGGCAGTTCCCAGAGCTCCATAGGAGCGATATGTAAAACATGTCGCTCCTATGGAGCTTAATTCCGTGATTCTTTATAACTCGCTACTGACATTTCGACCCTCTGGGTCTTAAATACAACTCCAATTTAATTAACTCCGCCAACAGGTTAAGAAGAGATTTTTTTAGCCACTCCATCAAAGAATTGTTCCAGTTCCCCGAACATATCTTTAAAAATAGGCATGACAGAACCAAAACCATTAATTGCTTTTGGTCCCCATGGTTGCACAAAAGAATAAGTGACAGACTTATTTATCGTTTCTGGTTCAACCAATTTCATTTGTTCTGCATAAAAAAGCAAGACACTAAAAACAACGGTGTAGATAGCTGCAAATAAAATAACCCCACCAATTTTATTTACCCAGCCCAGCATCGCTACTTCTACTGTTTTTTCAATTGCTTTTGCACCCAAACGAATTAATAATATAACGATGAAAAAAACAACGGCGAAGGAAATAACCGGTAACCATTCGTCAGATACTTTAACTGCTTTGCCAATATAAGCAGCTACCACAGTTGAAAGTTTCATAGCTGCGGCCAGGCCAATAATAACAGCCACCAATGAAAACAGAGCTACTACGAGGCCACTCCGATAACCTTTTAATATGGCTAACACAATAATGACAGCAAAAACAAGGTCGAGTAGCATTTGTTTGTTTGGAATTTAAACGTACCGGTGCAGGGTTTCTGGTTTATCAAATGCTAAAGTCGTCTTATTGTTTTGTACCAGCTCCGGAATTATTTAACTAACAACTCCTTTACCAATGATGAAATAGTTTTTCCATCGGCTTTACCTGCTAATTGTTTTGTAGCCACTCCCATTACTTTCCCCATATCAGCCGGAGATGATGCACCAACTTCTGCAATGATTTTAGTCAGTTCTGCTTTTACTTCATCAGCAGACATTTGTTTTGGTAGAAATTTTTCAATGATGGCTATTTCTTCTTCTTCCTTTTTAGCCAACTCCGGACGGTTCTGTTGTTGAAATATTTCAAGAGAGTCTTTTCTGCTCTTTACTAATTTTTGTAACAACTTAATTTCTTCTTCGGCTGATATTTCACCTTTAGCTCCTTCAGCAGTTTTGGCAACAATGATAGCTGCTTTAATAGCACGGAGACTTCTTAATCCTGCTTCGTCTTTTGCGAGCATGGCAGTTTTTAAGTCTGCCATTATTTTTTGTTCGAGGGACATATGAATTAGTTTGTAGTTAATAGTTTATGGTTCATAGTTGATTTCAAGACAATTTAAGTTTTTTTACTGTCGGAAACCTTCGTACTTCATATTTCTTACTTCGTACTTACTTAATCTGCTTTATTCTCTTTCAACTGCTTTTCTTTGAACTTATCATAAAAATCATGTGCAAATTTTTTCATTTCCTCTACTTGCTCCGTGTATTTAGTGGCACGGCCATAGGTATCGGCCATTGTCATCATGGTTTGATAAAAGAAGTCGGCCATTTCATCCACCATCATATCTTTTGTCCAAAGGTCAATACGCAACGCTGCTTTTTCTGCACCGTCCCAGAAAGAGATCATCATCGCTTTTGCTTTTTGTGCATTATCGGCTGAGGTATCTGTAGCACTCCAGGCAATAGAAGCGGGTACCCGGTTTTCATCGGTCATTACGTCAATAGTAATTGTTGATTTATTCATAATAATAATTAAGGGGGGCAAAGATAGCATCACAGATTAAAACAAGATTAAAAAGGATTAACACGGATTTTTCTAAGGCATGGCTTTCTCAATGCTTTGCCAAAGCAATAAGGCTGTTTTATCCCAGTTATAGTGTTTTGCAATCTGTCTGCCTTTTAGAATCAACTCTTTCCGGAGTTTCTCATCTTTATACAATAACATCATTTTATCTCCCATATCAGTATGGCTGTTTGCATCCACATACAATGCAGCATCTTTTGCTATTTCCTGCATGGAAGAGTTGGCGGAAGTAATAACCGGCACATCACATTTCATAGCTTCCAGCACCGGCACACCAAATCCTTCAAACAAGGAAGGATATACCATTCCATACGCTGCGCCGATTAGCTGAACCAGCTCTTTATCTTCCACATAGCCTGTCATCACCACATCATTTTTGTACTTATACGATTTTAAATCTTTTTCAAACGATTCATATTTCCAGGCCAGTCTTCCGACCAACACCAGTTTCATATTTGTCTGCTGTCTCTTTTTGAAAACAGAAAATGCTTTGAGCAGGTTCATTAAATTTTTTCGGGGATGAATAGCACCTACATAAATAAAATACTCTTTGCCATCGGTGTACTTAGTTTTTGTTGCTGCTTTGTCCTCGTTGTTTATTGGCTGAAAAATTTCTTTTACACCATTGAACACCACATCAATTTTTGTGGCATCTGTTTTATACTGGGAAATAATGTCCTGTTTGGAAAATTCAGAAACTGTAGCAATGGATACAGCCTTACTTAAAAATTTGGGTGTGTACCTTTTATAAAAAAGCAAATGTGATTTTTTAATAGCAGCAGGATAATGTAGAAAAGCAAGATCATGGACTACCAAACATTGCGGCACATTGGTACGAAACGAACAAAATCCATCGCAGGAAACAAATACATCAGCCTTGTGTTTTCTGAGAACAGCTGGCACTTTAATATCATACCATAATTTCCATAGTAATGGATGCCTTGCAGCCGGGCCGGTAATAACTGCTTTTATATTGCTACTAAAAACAAATTGTTCGTGATACGGTCTGTCAAAAATAAAAATGAACTGATGCTCCGGATGGTTTTGTGTGATACGTTTAAAAGTTTCATAAATGAAATTGCCATACCCTTCCAGGTAATCAGTAAGCAGAAATCTTGTATTAACAGCAATAACCATCTATGCGGGTCGGGCTTGATTTAATTATCTTATAGGCGGCAAAGGTATTGGTTGTAGTATTTACGCAGTAAAAGATTCCTTGTGCCGTTGCTTTTACTTCCTTGTTTTACTAAAGGCTCCTTTCAGAAAAATACAGGAACATTTTCTGTGGATATTCATTAAATACCATTTGCAAAAACGAGCAGTAGTACAATTGACTGCTATCAACAACTCATCTACTTTTATACTGTGGAATTAATGGAAGGGTATCGCTAAAACTAAACCCTCCAGGAGTTCTCCCTCAAAAAAAAAGGTTCTTTTGATTAACTCTTGGAGGGTTTTAAGATATGCCGGAATATTGAAACTGTAGCTTATGAAAAACTCTTACCCTGATTCACTGATTGCATTGCCTGCTGCTATTACACAGGCCTGTTCTCTGCACATAAATAAAAACAATAACCCTGTTGCATGCATAACAATCAAAAATTCAAAAGAACAATTTGATACAATCACTTATCCACATAATAACCAGCTTGGTATCAAATTTGATAACATACTAGCCAGAAAATACTTTGTCCTTATTCATACAACACAGCGATTTGCTATAATAAATAAAAACATTAGAAAAGTCTGATAAATAATGCCTGAGCTACGCCCCGTTACACTGTAGAAAATGATTTTCGGGGTTTGGACGTAACGAGTCATTTGTACTGTGTTAATCAACTTTTCTTAAAACGACCTCTTAGGTGGAAGAGGATGGTGGCTTGTAAAAGGGGCCCAGGTTCGGGGCCCCTTTCTTTTGCTTCGCTCCGCTCGCAATGACGGGTCGCTAATTCATGCCCTCCGACCTCCCTAAAGGGCAGGCCACCAACACACAGCCCTTCTTTTCGGAGATTTTTTATCTTTTATACCAATGTACTTTGAGCATAGAATTGCTCCTTTGACACCATAGCATTTCACCCTTTAACTTCCGATTTCAAACTTCTTTCTCTACATTTGTCCCTATGGATGTAGATAACATGGAATATAATACCACGAGAAACCATTTGACGATGAGAGAATATGGCCGCCATGTGCAAAAGATGGTGGAGCATATTATGACCATTGAAGACCCCGAACGCCGTCAGCGAAATGCACAAGCGGTGATAGAGTTGATGGGATTTTTAAATCCTCATTTAAAAAATGTAGAAGACTTCCGGCATAAACTATGGGATCATTTATTTCTGATCTCTGATTTTACACTGGATGTAAAATCTCCTTACCCCATACCAACCCGGGAAACACTGAAGGCAAAACCCGATCCATTACCTTATCCAAAACGCCAACCTAAATTGTTGCACCTTGGAAAGAACCTGGAAGTAATAATTGATAAAGCATTGAAAGAAGAAAACCCGGAGAAAAAATTAGGCTTTGCTAATGCGATTGCCTACTACATGAAACTGGCTTACAACAACTGGCACAAAGAGATCGTACATGATGATGCGATACAAAGTGAATTAAGCGGTATCACTAACGGTCAACTTACATTTACCAACACTCCTTATGTAAAAGCTTTCCGTCCACAACAGGAAGGAAGAGACAACAGGGGCAGCTATGGCAAACGGCCCGGTGGTGGTAAGTATCAACAACGTGGCGGTAGCGGCGGCGGTGGTGGCCGTCGTAACGATGGCAGAGATAATAGAGGCGGCGGTGGTTACCAGAAGAAGAGATATTAATAGTTAATTAGTAAATAGTTAAAAGGTTGATTAGGGTTTCTAATCAACCTTTTTTATTGCCCTCATTTCACTTTGTATTTACTTTGCAAGGCATACATAAGATCATAGAATGAGACTAATTAACCAATACCCAATTAACTAATTAACCAATATGCATTCATTTGAAGTACGAGGAGGTAAAAAACTACAGGGAGAAATTATTCCGCAAGGGGCCAAAAACGAAGCTCT
Source organism: Chitinophagaceae bacterium (assembly GCA_046598205.1). Classification (GTDB taxonomy): domain Bacteria; phylum Bacteroidota; class Bacteroidia; order Chitinophagales; family Chitinophagaceae; genus JJ008. The sequence goes on along the minus strand of JBKJIX010000017.1, from coordinate 7,103 downwards.
GCAAATTATAAGTGCAGTGCTGCTAACACCGGAAAAAGTTACCATCACTAATATTCCTGACATCATTGACGTAAACCTGCTGATAGAATTGCTGGGCGAAATGAATGTGAAAGTGGAACGAACCAATCGCAATACTTGCACCTTCCAGGCGGGTACAGTAAATGTTGATTACCTGCACAGCGAAGCCTACAAAAAGAAAAGTGGTAAACTAAGAGGGTCTATTATGCTGGCCGGGCCAATGCTGGCAAGATTTAAAAAAGCATTTATACCAAAGCCAGGTGGTGATAAAATCGGAAGGCGGAGATTAGATACACATATCATTGGTTTTGAAAAACTCGGTGCCACTTTTACGTATCATGATGAAGATGGTTTCTTTCATTTGGAATCACCCAACCTGAAAGGAACTAACCTTTTATTAGATGAGCCCTCTGTTACCGGTACCGCCAACATAGTAATGGCCGCTTCAATGGCGAAAGGGACAACCACTGTTTATAATGCAGCCTGCGAGCCATACCTTCAACAGCTATGCAGGATGCTGAATAAAATGGGAGCAAGAATTTCAGGTATCGGTAGCAATATGCTGACAATTGAAGGAGTAGATTATCTCGGCGGCACCGAACACCGCATGTTGCCCGATATGATTGAAGTCGGTTCTTTCATTGGTCTTGCGGCGATGACGCAAAGTGATATTACCATTAAGAATGCAGGCATTGATCATCTTGGTATTATTCCTGAAAAATTTAAGCAGCTTGGCATCCAGATGAATTTTATCGGAGATGATATTCATATTCCATCACAGGAGAGTTATGAAATACAAACATTCTTAGACGGTTCGGTGATGACCATTTATGATCATCCCTGGCCCGGGTTTACACCGGATCTGTTAAGTATTGTTTTAGTAACCGCTACACAAGCCAAAGGCTCTGTACTCATTCACCAGAAAATGTTTGAAAGCCGTTTGTTTTTTGTTGACAAGCTGATTGATATGGGAGCAAGAATTGTTCTTTGCGATCCGCACCGTGCCGTAGTAATTGGTTTGGAAAGAGAACAAATGCTGAGAGGGATTACGATGAGCAGTCCCGACATCCGTGCAGGTGTGGCTTTGTTAATTGCAGCATTAAGTGCTGAAGGAAAAAGTATTATTCAGAATATTGAACAAATAGACAGGGGCTACCAAGATATAGACGGACGGTTAAAAAAATTAGGTGCAGATATAAAAAGGATTCAAGGATGAATTGGCAAAAACATATAGAGTTTAATCCAAAAATTTTGTTTGGCAAAGCGGTTATAAAAGGAACAAGAATTCCTGTTTATCTTATTCTAGAGAAGCTGGGAGCTGGCCTTAGTGCCGATGCAATATTAAAAGCTTATCCTAGAATTGACATAAAAGCAATCCAAGCCTGTTTGCACTTTGCATCAGAGAATTCAAAGTTCATATAATATGATGCAAGATATTTTCCAACACCAACCCGTTCTCGAAAACGAAAGAGCATTGCTCCGCCCAATAGAAGAAAATGATTTTGACAACCTTCTTACCTTCTCATTGCATGAACCAGAAATATGGAAATTTGGATTAGTAAATGCCGCCGGTGAAGAGAATCTGCGAAACTATCTTTCTACAGCTGTAAAAAATCTGAACGATAAAAAGGAATATCCATTCATTGTATTTGATAAAAAAGCAAACCGTTATGCAGGCAGTACCCGGTTTTATGATATACAGCAACCCTGGCTTACCACACAGCTTGGTTACACCTGGTATGGAAAAGATTTTCAGCAAACAGGATTAAACCGGCACTGCAAACTACTATTGTCCACTTATGTGTTTGAAGAATGGGGAATGGAACGATTAGAGTTCAGAGCAGATGCCAGCAATGCCCGGAGCATTGCTGCTATGAAAGCTATCGGCTGTGTGGAAGAAGGCATTCTACGCAACCATATGCCCACCGCACAAGGCGGAAGAAGGGACAGTATTATTTTAAGTATTTTAAAGACCGAATGGTTTGGCGGCGTAAAAGATTTGTTGCAGCAGAAAATTCGATAATACTAAAATTATTTTTTATGAAGAAGTATGTAACTACAATTACTGTTGCAGTATTATTCTTTGCAGCAGGAATGTTTGTATCAACTGCTTTTGCCAAACATCGGCAGCAAACCGGTTATATTTTAGAACATGAAAAAGATATTGCTGCTAACCAGCCCGGCCCGCATGATGGTGGTGGACCTACTACTGCCCATAACTTTTTTTCAAAAGCAACCAATAGCAAAGTGATATTTCGCAAAAGAGTATTACACCCCGGCTCCGCTATTGGTTATCATTTACAAAAAGAAGAAGAGATCTATTATATAGCCAGCGGCACCGGTGAAATGAAGATGAACGGTGAAACATTTACCGTAACCACCGGTGATGCTGTTCTTACACTGCCCGGCAGTTCTCATGGATTAAAGCAGACAGGTAAAGATGATTTGGTGGTGATTATTAATTATGAGAAGAAGTAAATCAAAACGGAAGCAGTTGCTCCATAATAAAAAACTTTTTTCTTATAAGACCTCGTTTTAATTGCTGGTAACAGATGCGGCGAGATGAACCTTGCAAACGATAATACAATGCGCCGCTGTAAACCTCTTTAATACCGATTAGACTTTGAAACAACCCTATCCATTATTCTCCGAGATGCCTCCTTCGTCGGCATGGCAAGACGCTGATCTTTTATCGAACTGTACTTTAATCGGAGACTTGCTTCACCGATACTTCGTTCCTCAGTACAGGCTGAGGAGGTGACTCAGAAGTTCAGAATAAAACATCATTATAGTACCCGATAATAAGGCGTATTTTAAATGTCTAATTGGTATAAGCATCACTTCTCCCTGTGGTAGTTGATAAACATTTTGCCTGCCGGACAACGCAATATTGTATACCGGATTCCAGTATTTTATACTTATTTGCTTTAATAATTCCGAATTTAAAATTCAGCAAAGATTTCATATCCTCAATTCTGTCATTAAATGTTTGAAAAAATCTGTCAACAGCATTTTCAAATGAAGTGTAATCTTGATAATATTTGTTCTTCATTACTTTCTTTTTAAAATACCGCCATAGCCGTTCTATTAAATTTAAGTTTGGGCTATAGGGTGGTAAATAAATAAGGTCGATGCCTAATGCTTTTGCTTTTTGTTGTACAAGATAGCTACGCTGGTATCTTGCATTATCTAAAATGATGCAGATACTGGTTGCATTTAAATACCGATGTTTTATTTCACCTAAAAACGCTTCTATTACTTCTGCACAACAATTTTCTTCTGTTAGCATTATAGTTGGTTCAAAAGTTACTGGATTAACTGCACCAATAATATTGAGCCGTTTTCTTCCGGTGTTGGCCAATACTTTTTTAGTGCCTGTAAGCCCTGTTGGTTGCCAGGCATAATCATTTTCATTATTGTGTATCTGGTGCATGGGGTCTAAATACAGCAATACTTCCCTGTCATCATTACAGGCACATCGGTAGAGTTGATCCATCAATGCTATAAAGGATTCCTGTATTTGTTCTGATGGAATTTTTCCTGGTATCAGCCTTGTCTTTTTATAAGAGCAATGGAGTTTTTTTTACAATAGCGGCTTAACCAACTATGTTCTACTGTAATTGAATGCTTGGCTTCTATAAAATCCTGTAGCTCAGAAAGTTTACTGATGGAGTGTTCCCGGATATGCTTTATCAGTAAATCTTTAATGGCATCCAGAGCAGATGGCCTTCTGCCTTCATAGTGCAGTTTGCTTAAGCCTGCTAACCGGTCTTTATTAAACAGCTTAACCCAGTCTGTTACCGTATCTATATTAACACCCAGTGTCGAGGCTATCTCTTTTTTAGGAAGGCCTTCGTGAGCCATCCATAAACACTGGTAGCGGCGAAGTATTTTGCCATCTTTTTCACTACGCCTTAATCGCTTTAGCTCTGCAACTTCGATTGATGAAAGTTCGATTGAGTAAGCCATATAATAAATATTGGTTACCCAAATATAATAAATCGGAATTATTTAAGCAAATAAGTATAAAACACTCATTTTGAACAGTTTTGTATTGAAAATTAGGACTTTTCTGTGCAAGGAGTGTCGTATATATATGAGTTGGCAGCAAGTTTATGAACGACCATCAACATTTAGACAATCTTTTATTTATCTGGAGGAATTAGCAAGAAAAATACCTCTAAATTTGAAATTCAATGGCTGACACAATTCATATAGAGGTAAATCATAAACTTTTAATTTGGGCAAGGGAATCTATTGCTCTATCCAAAAAACAAGCGACAGAAAGGACAGGATTATCCGCAACCCATATGACACAGTTAGAAGACGGCGACAAAAAACCGACATTGAATGAATTAAAAGAGTTGGCAAAAGTTTACAAAAGAACTATTGCAACATTATTACTGTCGGAACCGCCAAAAGAAAAACCTCTGCCTAAAGACAGAAGAACCGTAAACTCTAAGGAAATTGGCAATTTTCATGAAAAGACAATAGTTGCAGTTAGGAAGGCAAGAGCATTGGCTCAATCATATATTGAACTCAGACAGGAATTGGGAATCCAAATTCCAAAATTTAATATCACCGCTACATTAAGAAATAATGCTAAAGAAGTTGCAAAAAAGGTTAGCGACATTTTACAAATTTCTGAAGTTAGAGAAATCAACAATATCAATATAGCACTTGAAGCATACATAGAAAAGGTTGAGTCTTTAGGTATTGCAGTTTTCCAACTTAGTTTAACACAAGATAATTTAAGAGGTCTTTCAATAGTTGATGACATTATTCCTATTATTGGAATTAAAAGAGGACAAGAAGCTGCACATTCAAAATCATTTACTTTATTTCATGAATTAGGACATATAATTTTAAATCAGGGAGGGCTTTGTGACTTATCACTAAATACTGATATTGAAATTGAAAAGTGGTGCAATTCGTTTTCTGCAGGAATACTTATCCCAAATGAAGAGTTATTACAAGTTGAAATGGTTAACAATCAAAAAATCAGCGGTAATAAAATTTGGAATAAAATGGATTTAGTTAAACTAGGAAGCATTTTTCATGTAGGCCCTTTGGCAATTTTAAGAAGCCTCCTGGAAAATAAACTTACTACTGCTACCTTTTATAAAGAAAAACATCTATCCTGGAATAAACCACAATTCGGAAGAGCAAAGGAACCAAAGGGTAGAGAATTGCACAAAGAATCCATGCAGGAAAGAGGCAGAACATATGTTTCATTAGCATTCTCAGCATTTGACCAAAACAGAATTGATTTAAAAGACTTATCGGATTTTTTAGGTCTTAAGATTTCATATATTCCCAAAACCCGTCAATTACTAACTGCCTTTTAATGGAATTAGATTTTCATCAAAATGAAACAATCTATGTTATAGATACAAGTGGTTTAATAATGTTGGAATCAACATTTAAACCAGACAATCCTGTATTTTCTGCACTATGGGAGGAAATAGAAGATTTAATTAATCAAGGTCTTTTCAAGACAATTGATTTTGTCGAAGATGAAATCAATAATTACGAAGGAAAGCAGGACTTTCTCAAAATATGGGTAAAGAAATGGAAAAAGCGTTTTGTGGTTCAAACGGATGCAGATAGCATTAATGCAGCTATTCCAATAATCAACGAAGAATATAACACTGGCTTTTTTAACGCAAGAAAGCAAGCTGATGGCAATGAAGAAGCAGACCCTTATTTGATTGGATATTGCAAAGCACATAAATGCGTCCTAATAACTAATGAAAAGAAGGGAGCCCACAATAGAATTCCAGCAGTATCAGAAAAGAATCAAGTAACGTGTATTAACATTTATGACTTTCTATTGGAGAGGGGACTCAGAATGGAAAGAAAAAAATAGCATTACGAAAACACCAGCTGCCAACATGAGTGGCAGTTGCTAATATTAAAGAAAGGACAATTATGTACTTCAATTACATTATTTAATCTTTTCCTTCGGTCTTTTCTCTTTTACAATCGGTGCATTATCCTTCCATCGCCACAGGTGTATGCAGGCATAAGTGCGGTAAGGGCTCCATTTGGCAGACAGCCGCAACATATCTTCTTTCAGTTTCTTTTTATGGCTGTTGTCTATTTTATACAATGCGATCATGGCGTTTTGAATACCAAGATCATCTACGGCAAATACATCTTCCCGGCCGAGGGCAAACATCATCAGCATTTCTACGGTCCACCTGCCTACACCTTTTATCACAATCAAATAATCAATTACTTCCTCATTGGTCATTTTGCCCAGCTTCTTTGCATCCATGCCAAAGTCAATCTCAAACTGTGCTACATTTTTTATATAGCTCACTTTATTATTGCTCAATCCAATACCTCTTAATGTTTCGGATGGTGTAGCCAGTATTTGTTGTGGTGTTGGTTCTTTGCCGCCATATAATGCAATGAACCGTTTGAAAATAACATCGGCAACTTTTGTACTCAACTGCTGGCTCATGATGGAAGCGCAGAGATAAGTACAGATGTTTTTTCGCTTCTTTAACTGATGCGGCTCTCCGGTTTCCACCAGCTTCTTTAACTTTTTGTCCTTACTCAGATGTATGCTATACGCCATTATTTACTTAAATTATTGCATTCCGGGTTGGGTAATTTTGAATCCTGTTTTTGCTTTTTCATCATCCACCATTTTCTTTACATCTGCCAGTAGTTTTTTGGCATCATAAATAATTCCGTCTTTAATAGTGTATTTCACTCCACCTTTTCTTATCACCCGATAGCTATCGGGTTCATTTTTATCATTCATATAAATAGCACCGGTACCATAAAGTGATTGTAAATTTTCTAATGGATTTGCATCGACAATTACCAGGTCGGCCAGCTTTCCTACTTCCACACTGCCAATTTCTTTATCCATACCCAATGCCTGCGCACCATATAACGTAGCAGAACGAATTACTTCCAACGGATGAAACCCTGCTTCCCGCAACAATTCCAGTTCCCGGATATAACCAAAACCATAGGTCTGGTAAATAAATCCATTGTCTGAACCGGTGGTAACTCTGCCACCACGGTTTTTATACTCATTGATAAAAGTCATCCACAACCTGTAGTTT
>JBKJIX010000129.1:0-2515 GCA_046598205.1 Chitinophagaceae bacterium | reverse complement strand
GGAGTTGAGGAAGTCTCAAAAGTAAAATGAACGCTTTGAGAATTGCTTAAACTAAAACTTTCTCCATCACCTTACCGAATAAAAAGAGGCTGTCCCGTACTTTTGAGACAGCCTCTTTAAAAGTATTTTCAAAGTTTATTATTCAATTGACTGGAAGCGGATTTCTTTCACCACTTCTTTCCCATTTTTAATTTTCATAAAAACATTAGTACGAAAGTTACCGGCATTGGTCTGCAATGTACCAATACAGAAGTGTCCGCTTGGGGAATCACCTTTATGCTTTAGTTCAAATCCTTTTACCCCATTGTTGCTAAAGAAATCTCTTACAATAAGCTGCGCCTGTGCCCTACTGTAGCTATCACTTTTATCGGGTACGGTAACTTCTACATTATCATCAAAAAGGTTTGATAACTGAGCAGAGTTACCAGAACGCAATGCGTCGATAACTTCATCGATACCATTTTGAGCTGTACTAAATGAAGACAGCATCAAAATAGAACCAAGCAGTAAGGTTGACAATAGGCGTTTCATAACAAAATAGGTTTTCACAGGAGTATTAATCTAAAAACATGCCACAGTAAAAATTGCTTTTTATCGGATACTAAACTACTAAAAATCAACAGTTTTTCCGTATTCAGACTGGCAAATAGGCATTTTGAATGTAGTTTTACAGGGTACGGACGGGCAATTGCCCCTGAAAATGAATGTATTTGTACTATCTAAAATGTTAATAAATAATGCCGCACAAAAAAATCATTCTGGTCATCATGGACGGTTGGGGACTGGGGAAAGTTGCTTCGTCAGATGCTATACAAAACGCTGACATACCCTTTACCAAATCCTTATATGCCAGGTATCCTAATACTACACTGATTACCTGTGGTGAAGCCGTTGGTCTGCCCGATGGACAAATGGGTAATTCAGAAGTGGGTCACCTTAATCTTGGAGCAGGCAGGGTAGTGTACCAGGAACTACAAAGAATAAATGTTGCCGTGAGAGATGGTTCGTTTGCAAAAAATGAAATCCTCCTAAATGCAATTCGCTTTGCAAAAACTAATAATAAACCGTTACACCTTTTAGGATTGGTAAGTGATGGTGGCGTTCACTCCCATATCAATCATTTAAAAGCCATAACAGATATTTGCAAAGCAGAGGGATTAGCAGACGTCTTCATCCATGCTTTTACTGATGGCCGTGACTGCGATCCTAAAAGCGGTCTTTCTTTTATGATTGAACTTCAACAGCACCTTAATTATTCAGTTGGAAAAATTGCTTCGGTAAGTGGCCGTTATTACGCAATGGATCGGGATAAACGATGGGAAAGAGTAAAGCTGGCTTATAATGCACTGGTAAATGGAGTTGGCGAAAAAGCTACTGATGCAATTGCCGCCATTGAAAATTCGTATGCCAATAACATCACCGATGAGTTCATCAAACCAACTGTTATAATAAACGAAGCACAACAACCTTTGGCAACTATTAAGGATGGTGATGTGGCCATCTGTTTCAACTTTCGTACAGACCGATGCCGGGAAATAACACAAGTGCTGACACAAACAGATATTTCAGAATTTGCTATGCACCAATTGTCACTGCATTACACAACAATGACGGAGTATGACCATACTTATAAAAATGTCAACGTCATTTTTGAAACGGATAACTTAAATAATACTCTGGGAGAAATTCTTGAAAAAAATGGGTTGAAACAAATCCGCTCAGCTGAAACGGAGAAATATCCGCATGTTACTTTCTTTTTTAGCGGTGGCAGGGAAAAAATTTTTACAGGTGAAAAAAGAATAATAATGCCTTCACCAAAAGTAGCTACGTATGATATGCATCCGGAAATGAGTGCTATTGAATTATCCAATGCCCTGATTCCTGAAATTCAAAGTAAGTCTTTTGATTTTTGCATCCTCAATTATGCTAATACAGATATGGTTGGCCATACTGGTGTTTGGCCTGCCGTTATAAAAGCAGCCGAGACAGTTGATAAGTGTGTGGAAAGAATCGTTACAACCGGCTTGCAAAATGGCTATACCGTTTTTTTGACTGCCGACCACGGCAATGCAGATTATATGATTAATGAAGACGGTACCCCTAATACTGCCCACACACTAAATCCTGTTCCTTTCTTTATTATTGACAATAGCTGGAAAGGGATTATTAAGCCGGGCAAGTTGGGAGATATTGCGCCGACCATTTTAACGATGATGGGCTTAGAAATTCCCAAAGAAATGACAGGGGATGTATTAATTGATTAATGTATATTTTTACTAAAACAGAGTTAATATGATAAGAAAAATTCTGATATTTTTATTGGTTGCTCTTATTGTTATTCAGTTCATTCATCCTAAAAAAAATATGGCGGATGGACCACAACCCAATTATATCGGTAATGCTTTCGGCATTCCGGCAGATGTAAAAAATATTCTGGCCAAAGCCTGCAATGATTGCCATAGTAATAATACAAGGTATCCCTGGTATTCCAAATTTCAACCGTTTCATTGGTGGC
>JBKJIX010000016.1:0-7518 GCA_046598205.1 Chitinophagaceae bacterium | reverse complement strand
CCATATAGTATTGCGGCTCTCCATTATTATGAAATACAAAAACCCTTGCATGCTCCAGGTACTTGTCCACAATACGATGTACGGTTATGTTCTCACTCTGCCCTTCTACTCCAGGTGCCAGGCTGCATATACTGCGAACAAGCAATTGCACTTTTACACCTGCCTTGCTTGCCGCATATAGTTTTTCTATCATGGGCCGTTCCTGCAGATTGTTCAGCTTAATGATAATACCGGCAGGCCGTCCCTTCTTTGCATTCTTTATTTCTCTTTCTATCAGTTTATCAAATCGCTTTATCAGATTGAATTGTGATACCAGTAAATGTTCGAAAGGAATCTTCATATAATCAACAGGCTGCTTGCGGCTTTGCAGGTAGTCAAACAGCCATTCCAGCTCAATACCCAAATCCTTATTGGAGGTAAAGAATACATGGTCTGTATAAAAACGGCCGGTGGCCTCATTAAAATTACCAGTGGCCATGAAAGAATAATTTTTCCATTCCTTGTTTTCGATTCTTTTAACCAACGCTACCTTAGCATGCACTTTTAACCCGGGTATGCTGTTAATGATTTTAATGCCGGCAGCTTTCATCTTCTTGCTCCACTTCAGGTTATTAGCTTCATCAAACCTTGCTTTCAGCTCGACGAACACTGTAACTTTCTTACCGTTTTTTGCAGCACTGATTAATGCATTTACAATATGCGAATCAGCAGCCACCCTATAGAGTGTAACATATATTTCTTTTACATTTGGGTCAATAGCTGCTTCATTAAAGAAGCGAAGAATATAATTGTAAGAATGATAGGGCAGATGGAGTAGTTTTTCTTCTTCTAAAATACTTTGAAAGATGGAACGATGGTTATGAAACCCGGGATGTACTGCTGATGGCCAGTTTGGATGTGTAAGTTTATTTTTTGAAGGATTGGGTAAACTGCCAAGGTCTTTTAAGTTATGATAGCGGCCACCTTCCACCATTTCTTCATCTTTAATAATTAAATATTTCTGTACAAAATCCTTTACTATTTCCGGCATTGTTTGGTCATACAATAAACGGGTAGCATGGCCTATTTCTCTTTTTTCCAGTTGCTTTTCAATTTTTTCTGCCAAATCCCCGATAAATTCATCTTCAATACTCATTTCAGCATCACGGGTCAGTTTAATACTCCATGCACCATGTATGGTAAAGGCTGGAAAGACTTCCTGCAAATTTTCCCTTATTACATCATCAAGGAAAAGAATATAATGGTCATCCCCAAGCATCGGCAGTTCTGAAAAACGGGGGAGATTACCAGACGGAATATTCAGTAAGGAATAGGTATGCATTCCCGGCTGGTCTTCAGCTTCCATATCTACGATAAAATACAGCGCATTATTATCTAAAAAAACATCCGGCTGATTTTCTTTTCTCAAAATAATCGGTTGAAGAAAAGACAGCACTTTCGATAAGAAAAACTCTCTTACCGTTTCCTTATGTTCTTTTCTGATCGGGTCATCATAATATAACCAGATATGATTATCTGCCAGCTCCTGTAGTATTTGCTTTTTCAATATACTTCCAAATTCTTCCAACTGCAGGTGAACGGTGGTTTGTACCTGCTGCACCAGGTCTTTTGGATATTCTTCCCGAATGGACGTTTTTTTTGCTTCTATACTTGTAAATGCAAAAATGGACGGCATTCTCACCCGGAAAAATTCATCGAGGTTAGAAGAAAAGATGGACAAAAAAGAAATGCGGCTGTATAGTGGAACGGTTTTGTCCGCCGCTTCCATCAGCACCCGGTGATTAAAACTGAGCCAGCTAAGGTCACGGTTCAAAAAAACATACTTATTATCTTCTGCCATAGAAAGGTTTATGGGCTAAGATAATGATTTTGGCCGTTTTGTCACCTATGAAAAACCGTTATTGCAGCATAAATATTCCCCACCCGTATTAAGGAATACAAAGGGGAAAATGTCCCAAAAAATCAGATTTAGTAAAGCAACGGTTGACACACAGGACTTAACGCCCACTACTGGCGGTTCATCCTTTTGCGCCAGCTTACCTGGCCATTATTAGTATAAAAAATCAACTCCAATAGTTTATCATCGCTGTTATAAACTTTCCACTCTTTTATTCTACTGCCATTATAGTATGCTCCCTGCTGCCAATTGGAGCCCGGCGAATCCCGTTGAATCCACTTTCCATAGCGAAGACCATCTTTGTAATAGCCGGAGTCTTTGATGCTACCGTCGGAAAGAAAATTCATGTATAACCCATCCTGGAGACATTGTTCGAAGACCGGTTTATAAAGATACTTACCTGAAATATTAGCACCAACCAATTCATTTAAAGAAGAATAAATGATTGCAGTATTATCTCCCTGAAAAGAATAAGAGACATCCAGGTAATGCATAGCCGCATGCCTGTTTTTTTGAAATAGTGTACTGAGATAATAAAAATTTCTTTTGGGATGATACCGCAGTATTTCGTCCAGCACCTGGTGAAATTTACCGGCATTATAATTACGGATTGCCATTAACTGACCCTGCTCATTCCAATACTTCCATTCACCATCCGGCAAATTCTTTACCAGAGTTCCTGAATCACAAAGCAAACCATTCGGGTACCAGCTTTGCCAGTTACCATTTAGTTTTCCTCCTTTTACATTGGCAGAATAAAGCTTATCAGTAGCTGTTTCTTCAATTGTTCCTTGCGAGGTAAATGTGTAAGGCAATTTTAATTGTACTATTCTTGAGGCTATTTCAACTCCTTTTACCTGTAGCTGTGTATGAAGCAACCGGTTCTCCTGTTCCTGTGAGATGGCAAGTATGCCAATGAGCATACCACCCACGGCGGTTACAATTTTTTTCATGTGCAAGCAATTACATAACAAATGTAGGAAAAGAAAAGAGTAGAAAAATTAGCTGACCACTTCCCCTTCCAAATCATAATCATACGCTTTGGTAATTTTTACATTTACAAATTCACCGATGGGTAGTTTTTTGGCAGAGTGAATTACCACTTCGTTATCTACTTCTACCGAATCAAATTCGGTGCGGCCCAGATAACGGCCTGCTTCTTTTTTATCAATCAATGTTTTGAAAGTTTTTCCAACCTTTTCCTGGTTCAGCTCAAAAGAAATTTCCTGCTGCACTTCCATTATTTCCTGCGCCCTTCTTTCTTTTTCCTCTGCAGGCACATCATCAATTAATGCAAAGCCGCTGGTACCTTCTTCATGCGAATAAGTAAAGATGCCGACACGGTCAAAGCGTTGCCGTTGTAAAAATTCTTTCAGCTCTTCAATATCATCCAATGTTTCTCCGGGAAAGCCTGCGATTAATGTTGTCCGCAAACAGATGCCGGGTACTTTCTCCCGGATAGCTGCCGTTAGCTCTTCCATTTCTTCCCGAGTAATTTGCCGCTTCATTGCACTCAGCATATTGTTAGCAGCATGTTGTAATGGCATATCGAGGTATTTACAGATATTATCCCGTTCCCTCATCACATCTAATATCTCTAATGGAAATTTAGATGGATAAGCATAATGCAATCGTATCCATTCTAATCCTTTTATATCAGCTAACCGATGCAAGAGATCTGGCAGCATTCTCTTTTTGTAAATATCTAATCCGTAATAAGTCAGTTCCTGTGCAATCAGCATTACTTCTTTTACCCCTCTTCTAACAAGACTTTCCGCCTCTTTCACCAGGTCTTCCATAGTGCGGCTTACATGCTGCCCCCGCATTAACGGAATGGCGCAGAAAGAACAGGTTCTGTTACAACCTTCTGATATTTTTATGTAAGCATAATGCTGCGGTGTAGCCAGCAATCTTTCACCAATCAGTTCCGTTTTATAATCTGCTTCAAACTGTTTTAAAATTAACGGCAATTCCATAGTGCCGAAATAAGCATCCACTTCCGGTATCTCTGCTTCCAGGTTGTTCTTATATCTTTCACTTAAGCAACCCGTCACATATACCTTATCAATCTTTCCTCTTCGTTTCAATTCTACCTGGTTTAGAATGGTATTGATACTTTCTTCTTTTGCTTTCTCAATAAATCCACAGGTATTCACCACAACGATATTATGGTCAGATTTTTTATTCTCATGCACCACATCAATATCATTGGCCAGCAATTGTCCGCTCAGCACTTCGCTGTCCACCATATTCTTGCTGCACCCGAGGGTGATGATGTTGACTTTATCTTTCTTTAAAGTTTTTGTTTTCATGCCCCTATCTCCGCCGGTTGGCGGAGTGTTTAATTAGTTTTCTCAAGGTTAAAAAGGCTATCCACAAATTCATGCTTATCAAAAACTAACAAATCTTCCATCTTTTCCCCCACACCAATAAACTTTACCGGTATTTTAAATTGATCTGCTATTGCTAAAACTACGCCGCCTTTTGCTGTGCCGTCCAATTTAGTAATAGCTAATGCTGTTACTTCTGTTGTTGCGGTAAAATGCTTTGCCTGTTCCAGTGCATTTTGCCCGGTACTTCCATCTAATACCAACAACACTTCATGCGGCGCATCTGGTATTGTTTTTTGAATAACCCTTTTAATCTTGCTCAACTCATCCATCAGGTGAGATTTGTTGTGTAACCGTCCTGCTGTGTCAATCAGTACCACATCGCTTTGCCTGGCTACGGCACTTTGCACTGTATCGAATGCGACAGCTGCCGGGTCACTTCCCATATCCTGTTTTACAATCGGCACACCTACTCTTTCACTCCAGATCGTTAACTGCTCAACTGCCGCTGCACGGAACGTATCTGCAGCCCCCAACAAGACATTTTTTCCTGCCTTCTTAAAATTATAGGCCAGCTTTCCAATCGTGGTAGTTTTTCCAACACCATTTACACCAACCACCAAAATGATATATGGTTTAGTTGGTAGGTCTGAATCAAAAGCATAGGTATTTGCTTCAGGTGCATCTACCAACAATGCTTCAATTTCCTGTTGCAGCATTTTATTCAGTTCTTCTGCATTCAGGTATTTGTCCTTCGCTACTCTTTTTTCTATGCGGTCAATAATCTTAACGGTAGTTTCTATACCCACATCGGCCCCTACCAGTGCTTCTTCAAGATTGTCCAGCACTTCTTCATCCACCGTACTTTTTCCTGCAATAGCTTTGCTTATCTTGGCAAAGAAACCTTCCTTGGTTTTTTTCAAACCCTCGTCAAGGCTTTCTTTTTCTTTTTTCCCGAATAGTTTATTAAAGAATCCCATGCCCCTATCCCCTAAAGGGGAATTTTACCGACTTCTCCTGAACGAAGTCTTTTCTTAATAATATACCCCCCTTCAGGGGATGGGGGCATTTAAACAACAAAAGCCATCCGTTTTCCACGAATAGCTTTTGAATACTCTTACTAACTCAAAATTATTTCTGCGCTAAAAAATCTTTAACCTTGTCTTTGTGGACAATCTGCTCTTTAAATGTATAAGCACCAGATTTAGGACTGCGAACAGCCTTAATCACTTTTGTCCAGTTTTTTGCTTCGGCGGCTTGTTTAGGATCTTTCTTCTGAGCGGTTTTTGCTGCTTTTGCCATGATTACTTGATTTCTTTATGAACAGTTACTTTTTTAAGGATCGGGTTGAACTTTTTCAGTTCCAATCTCTCAGGATTGTTCTTTTTGTTTTTTACCGTGATGTAACGGCTGGTGCCTGGCTGACCACTTGTTTTGTGCTCAGTGCATTCCAGTATTACTTGTACACGACTACCTTTCTTTGCCATTTTATTTTAACGTTTAAATACTTTTTATTATTCACCTAATCGAAGAGAAGGGTTAGATTTTTTCTCCCTGTGCTCTCAATTCTTTTACTACGCTAAGTAATCCATTTTTATTAATGGTACGCATTGCATTAGTTGATAGTTTCAACGTAATCCACTTATCTTCTTCAGCCAGATAAAACCTTTTTTTCTGCAGGTTAGGCAGAAAACGACGCTTGGTCTTAATGTTGGAGTGAGAAACCTTGTTTCCACCCATCGGAACTTTACCTGTAACCTGACATACTCTGGCCATGATTGTTCTAAATTTTGGAGGGCAAAGGTAGGGAAATTAATGAATAATTAAGAATGAATAATTAAGAATTTTACCCTCATGGCCTATTTTTCCTAACAAGCTGTGGAAAGCTTTAGTTTGCCTATTGTAAGGTGCTAAAATACAGATATGGGAGCCAACTTCAGTTCCTTAAACATTTTGCCTTGCACAGTTTACCCTGAGGAACGAAGGGCACTCTTCAGGGTTCGGTTCATTGGTCATCTTTTGCCCAATTGACTGTTTTCAAATAACTTCGCCACTCCAAATAAACTAATTAACTAATAACTAATTAACTCAAATATGGCATACGATGTAGTAGTTCTCGGAAGTGGCCCCGGCGGTTATGTGGCGGCTATCCGTGCATCTCAGTTAGGATTTAAAACGGCGATTATTGAAAAAGAAAGCCTCGGGGGTGTCTGCCTCAATTGGGGCTGTATTCCCACCAAAGCCCTGCTGAAAAGTGCCCAGGTAATGGAAGACATTAAGCATGCCAGCGGCTACGGAATCGAAGCTACAGGAACCGCCAATTTTGAAGCGGTGATTAAAAGAAGCCGTGGTGTAGCTGATAAAATGAGCAAAGGCGTTCAGTTTCTGATGAAGAAAAATAAGATTGATGTGGTAATGGGCTTTGGTAAGCTAAAAGCAAAAGGACAAATAGAAGTAACTGCTGCGGACGGTACTAAAAAAATTGTAGAGGGGAAACATATCATCATTGCCACTGGTGGACGCAGCCGTGAATTGCCAGCATTAAAACAGGATGGTAAAAAAATAATCGGCTACCGTGAAGCGATGAACCTTCCTACTCAACCAAAATCAATCATCGTAGTAGGCAGTGGTGCTATCGGTGTTGAGTTTGGTTATTTCTACAACAGCATGGGAACAAAAGTGACCATCGTTGAATTTTTACCAAGAATAGTGCCGATAGAAGATGAAGAAATTTCTAAAGAACTGGACAAGAATTTTAAAAAGAATGGTATTGACATAATGGTGAACAGTGAAGTAACTTCTGTTGATACATCAGGAGCTGGTGTAAAAGCAAAAGTGAAAACAGCTGATGGTGAAAAAATTCTGGAAGCAGATATTCTATTAAGTGCTGTTGGTGTAGCTGCTAATATTGAAGGTATTGGTTTGGAAGAACTCGGTATTAAAACAGAGAAAGGCCGTGTGATGGTTGACAAATATGGCCAAACGAATGTGCCGGGCTTTTATGCCATTGGCGACTGTGCTCCCGGCCAGGCATTGGCCCACGTTGCCAGCAAAGAAGCAATCATTACGGTAGAAAATATTGGCTACAACGAAAAGAAGTACAATCACCAGCCGGAAGCATTGGATTATAACAATGTGCCGGGATGTACGTATTGCTATCCGGAAATTGCTTCTGTTGGGTATACAGAGAAACAAGCGAAGGAAGCTGGCTATGAAGTAAAAGTTGGTAAGTTTCCATTAAGTGCCAGTGGTAAAGCCTCTGCTGCCGGGCACACGGAAGGGTTTGTAAAA
>JBKJIX010000143.1:0-9157 GCA_046598205.1 Chitinophagaceae bacterium | reverse complement strand
CCGGGTTGGAAAACTAAAGACGAATTGATCAACAGGCCTGTAAAACCCCAAAGAATTGTTCAGTCTTTCGTTTTCTGATTTCAGTTTATAGGTAAGCACATCAATACTTAATAACTGAGATGCTGTTAAGCCTGCTTTGTTTATAACACCCAATTGGTTGAGATATTTTTGATTGAGTGCTTTTGCTTTCTTTATATAGTCTACGCTGATAGTAATTTCAATTTGGTTGTTATAATCGTTAATACCTGCTTGTGTCGCTTCCAAAGGATTTAAAGCATAATATTCTTTTGAATACTGATCCAGCAATGGCTCAAGTTGAATCGGTTGATTTTTTGTTTGTGCCAAAAGCTGAAAAGAAAAAAGATTTATCAATGCGATAAACAGGAGTGTTATTTTTCTTGATTTCATTTTTCTGGTTTAATAGTTATGAACTTTTACTTATAATTTATTTCTTAAACTTCCCGTACACCGCCTGCCCCGGAAAATTATTACTCACCGTTTTACCATTTTTCAAAACAAAGCTTCCATTTACCATCACATATTCAACACCTGCTGAAAACTCCAGGCCTTTTTCAAAGGTTGCTTTATCTATAATTGTGTTGGGGTTAAAGATGGTAATGTCGGCATCGGCCCCAATCTGTATCCTTCCTTTGAAACGCATCATGGGTGCAACGCCTTCTAGTCTTTTTGCCGGCAACAAAGTCATTTTTTCAATAGCGGTATTCAAATCAATCACTTTATCTTCTCTAACATATTTGCCCAGTACTCTTGAAAATGTTCCGGCTGTTCTTGGATGAGCCAGCTTTGCATACGTCATTCCGTCTGATGCAATGATTACACCCGGTGCTGCAATGCCGGTTTTAATCCATTCAGGCTTCATCACATGTAAGATCACAACACCCCCGGTTTTCCGGTAAGCTTCAAAGGTTTCTTTGGTTAATCGTTCACCGGTAGCCACCCATTGTAAGTCGCTATAACTAATACCTAACCGTTCCTGCCATCCTTCGGAGAACATGGCACTTTCAAGCCCTGTAGAACCGGCGGTATAAGGATACAGTTCGGTAGTAATATCAAACCCTTTGTTCTTTGCAGCAGTTACCATATCTATTGATAGCTGAATATTGCCCAGCGACATACTATTAATATGAACAATATGCAACGGTGCATTGGTGAGTACGGCATCGGTTATTACTTCCTGTATAGAAATAATATCAGGATTTCTTACATGTGTAAATACCAGTGCATTCAATTCGCCTGCTAATTGAAAAACCCGGTACATTTCATTGGGGTTTGTTTTAGGC
Source organism: Chitinophagaceae bacterium (assembly GCA_046598205.1). Taxonomy (GTDB): domain Bacteria; phylum Bacteroidota; class Bacteroidia; order Chitinophagales; family Chitinophagaceae; genus JJ008. The sequence continues at coordinate 7,856 of JBKJIX010000143.1, read as the reverse complement.
AAGTATCCTATCGGAACGCCAATACCAATGCCTCCTTCTGCCAATGAAGTTTTAATGTTGTTTAATGTTTGATTGATTTGCTCAGCGGATAACACTTCATCTTTGGCAGGCAGAATCGTATTTGTTAATTCACTAATTGTTGATTCACCTTTACTACTTGGCTGGTAGAATTTTTTGACTGCCTCTTTGTATTTATCTATCGTTTTAAATCGTTCAAAAGGCCAGCATACACTGGCGCCATAATTAATCAATGCCTTTCCCTTCCTGATTTCATACCATTGCTTTAAATATTCAATGCCCCATTCCAGTTCCAAGGCTGTTGTTACACCATCATGCAGTTGGTATTCCTGCTCCACATTGCTGCGGCCATGTATATGTAAATCAATAAAGCCGGGGGAAACTACCAATCCACTTACATCAATCGTTTCTTTTCCTTTCAGCGGTTCTGAAGAAATTTGTGCAATGCGGTTGTTGAGGATGCCTACATTTTTAATGGCATCTAGTTTTGTTTCGGGGTCAATGACACGGCCACCTTTCAGTACTACATCATATACAATGGTTGACTGAGCAAAGGTTGTAAGTGAAACTGTGATAAGTAAAGCAGTGAGTAATTGTTTCATGTTGATTATTTAAGTTCGTTTGATCAATGTTGAGTGAAGCAGCTTTATTTTCCATTGCTTTTTTTGTTTTATCAATACTACCGTCTCCATCCACTTTACCAGTTCCTGTTTACCATTTCGGGTTATTTCTGATTGAAGATAGTAAGTAGCCCATGCTGTATTTACATGAATGGTTGTATGCACAAAGTCGAACTTGTTGGCTCGTTTATAATCTGCAGCCTTGCTTATAACCATCATTCGTTGAATCAGTGTATCGATCGTCCAAATTTGTCCATATTCATAAAATTTTATATCAGTTGTGCCGTACAATTTTAAACCTGCTGTATCACTGTTTGATAAAGCATCAAATAGTTTGATAACGGTTTGTTGTACAATCTGCTCCTGTTGGTTAAATGATTGTGCCTTTATAGTTGTTGAAATATAAATTGAAATCAGCAAAAGCAGATAACGTTTAAAATTTTTATTCTGCATATGGTTGTTTTTATTTTTTAAAAGGTTGTCTTTGCCAATAGGTTAAACTACGCCACACCCATTCCAATGGCCCAAAGCGAAAATACTTCAACCATAGCGGGCTAACGATCAATTGAAAAATCCAGATACTGAAAACAATATAATACAATTCATGACGCTGCAGTTTTCCAAACATGCCAAAACCAAAGCCCATGAAAATGGTAATACAAATGATGGTATGCATGATGTAATTCGAAAACGCCATTTGCCCTACTGCTGCCAAGGCTCTTTGCAGAAAAGGAAGTATGCCCGATTTGATGAATAGCATGATAAGACCAATATGTCCAATCGTGGTGGGAACTCTTCCCAACTCATGTGTAATATCAGTTAAATAAAAAGCCGGTATTGAAAAATTTTGTTTCATTAAATAAGATGTTTCCCAATAGTTAACGGCTACTCCAACTACATACCCAATCAACATCATAACCAGATAATAGCGGTTCGATTTTTCGGCTTTAAAAATTCCATTTTTGAAGAAGGCCATTCCCAGCAATACCATCGAAAAAACATCCCAAATCCACATCCGGTAAACCCACAAACTCTGTCTTATTTGTATGATGGCCGACCTGTACCATACAATACTAAAATAGCTTTTACTATATTCTTTTTTTAATTGATTAATGGCTTCGGGTGTTGCCTTTTTATCAGCTACTATTGTTTCCCATTCAGCAATTGCTTTTTTATTTTCTTTGGTTATGGTATCGGTTGGATTATTATCTTTTACTGCCATAGTATAAGCTGCAAACGTTTTTTCTGTTTGATAATAGTCTTTCACATTCAAAGCTGTAAGGCCCAATGAAAAAAAGATGCCGGTTATGACCAGTTTCCGGGGATTTAAATTTCTAAAACTGTAAGCAATTAATCCAATGACTGCGTATGGAAATAATATTTCGCCTGCCCATAATAAGAGGTACGCATGAATAACACCAAACAGCAATAACCATAAGGTTCTGCGGAAGTATGCATCAGTTACAGAAATATCAGATAATCCATTAATGGTTCGGCTGTTGAACAAAACAATACCGGCCCCGAATAACATCGAGAAGAGCCCACGCATGGTACCTTCAAAAAACATACTATTGATCCACCATACGTTTAAATCCCAACCTGTTGCTCCTCCTGAATTGGTGGGATCGTAATACGCTTTGTAAAGACCAAAGCCAACGATATTCATTAACAGGATGCCAAATAAGGCAATACCTCTTATGATGTCAAGTGAGTTGATTCTTTCTTTAGTGGTGGTTGGTTGTAAAAGTTGATCTTCTGTCATGAAATTGGGTTTTGGTTGATGGACTGTTAGTGCTGATTTTTTTATTTTTGCAATCTTTCTTCAAAGTCTCCAGACTTTGTAGTTGTATGCATCCTGTCTCTTACAGGATAATGAATGAAACAGTTTGAAAACTGTTTGTTTAAAACTGCGAAGTCTGGAGACTTCGCAGAGCTGATTAGAATATTTTTCTTATTTTAAAAATTGATTGTATCGTCAACACTTATTCGTTTTAATCAATCATTCATAAATATTTCCTGCAATTTTTCTCTATCTCTCGTTTTTGTAAGTGCCAGCATTAATAAAATTCTTGCTTTCTGCGGATTGTGATCAAATGCAGCAACTGTATTCATTTTAACGTCGTTGAATTCTTCCGTTGTTGCAATGGTGATATTACCTGAAACAACCCTTGATGACCGAACAACGGCAACTCCTTTTTGCTTTGCACTTTCAGCAGCTTCCTGAAAAGCTTTACTATAACTTCCACCGCCCGCACCTGCAATAATAATTCCATCAACCCTTTCATTGATCAATGCATTTAGAGGAGTGGTGGATGCATCTATATACATGTAAACAATCTCTACTTTTGGCAACTGAGTAATTTTGCTGATATCAAAGAATGGTTTTTGATTATTGGTATAAATGGGTTGGCTATAGTATTTAACCTGGCCATCATATACTTTTCCGATAGGTCCCGCATTGGGCGAGCTAAAAGCGTTTACATTAGTCGTATTGGTTTTTGTTACATTTTTTGCATCATAAATCATTTCATTAAAGCTTTGAATAACACCTTTTCCTTTGCTTTGAGGAGCAGCGGCAACCAAAATAGCATCATACAAATTTTTTGGTCCGTCTGTACTGATGGCTGTTGATGGACGCATTGACCCGGTAAGCACTACAGGTTTATCTGATAGTATAGTGAGACTTAAAAAGTAGGCGGTTTCTTCCTGTGTATCCGTACCATGAGTAATCACAATTCCATCAGCTTCATTGTTGGTAAATATTTCATTGATTCGTTTTGTCAGCTTCATCCAAATTTCTATCGTAATGTTGGAGCTTGTAACATTGGCTATTTGTTCGCCTTTCACTTCCACCAGTTTATTGATGGAGGGTATGGCAATTAATAAATCCTGTATAAGAATTTTCCCTGACTCATAAGCTGCCCTATCGGGACTACTGCCTTTGCCTGCAATGGTTCCACCGGTTGCAAGGATTATTACCTTTGGCAGTTTTTGTGCATTTCCATTTAGATGAAGCAGGCAAGCCATGAATAGGGCTAAGAAAATATTTTTCATAATTAAATTGTTTATTGGGTTTGATTATAATTAATCTACTCTCACCAGCACCCTTTTCCGTGGTTTATTATTTCCGATAATTAATGTGTCTCCTTTCAATGTAAAAGGTCTTGGCTGGTCAGTATCAATATACCAGGAAACCGAACCGCCTTTTACGTGATGGGTAACAATTGATTTCTCCCAATCAACAGTATAGGTACCGAAATATCCAAACGAATAATTATCAACCAGCGTTAAATAGTTAATGTTGAGTTTTTTTGCCGAGTCTTCAGAAATTTTCAGCGGCATTTCTGTACTGATGTTAAGATTAACGATACCTGTTTTAGTGTATGTAAAATATCCTTTTGGATTTTTTCCGTAAGGTTCTTCCCATTTGCCTGTGGCTGAATCAAAGTTGGCATATTCAATCAACCGCCAGGAGCCAACCAATTTATTTTCTTTCGTTTCTTTTATACCTACATCATTTATTTCAATCCAGTATCCATCGGGGTCCTGGAAATAAATTTGTTTTACACCATCGGCTCTGGTGGTTACTGTGTTTTGAGTTCCAGGCCAATCAGAATAAGCAATCTTTAAATCAGTTAGTCTTTTTACCAGTGCATCTATATTATTTGTGTTCAATGCAAAATGCACTGCTTTGTTAATGGTAACCGGTTCTTTTAAAATAGAAACAAGATGCAGTTCTTTTCCTTCTCCCAATGAAATCCAACGGATGCCTTCCATTTGGGTGCGGTTGGTAATTTCAGTAAGCTGCAACACATTTTTATAAAATTCCGCAGAGCGGTTTACGTCTTTTACTGAAAGGGCATTGTGGTTGTAGGTTAAACCAAATGAAGGCTTATCCTGGGCTTTCAACAGTATGCTGAAAGAAATTGCGGTAATTAAGAAGATTATTTTTTTCATGATCATTTTTTATTCAAAGTGACAGTATATCTTATTTATAAGCATCCTGATTTCTATTTCATTTTTAAAAACCTTGCGGCATTATTATAAAGGATATCTTCCTTATCTTTTTTAGTTAGGAAGTTTAAATTGTTTAAAAAGTCAATAGATTTTCCAATGGCATAAGGCCATATCATCTGGTCGGAGCCAAACATAACACGACTGAGGTAACCGGCTGTCTTGGCATTCCGCAGAAATGCTGCGATGGTTCGTTGTGTGTTGGGTTCCACCCAAAGCATCACTGCTACATCAGTATATAGTTGTGGATAGTAGGCCATAAGTCTGAGTGTATGCTCATGCCATTCTTCTCCTCCGGCATGCATTATGTAGATCCTCAGCTTAGGGTAATTTACCAGAACGTCTTCAATTAAATAAGGATCTCCAAGTCTGAGTCTTGCTTTTGGCGACCATGAATAAGTTCCCCCCGGGTCGCCGCCTCCTGTATGCACGGCAACAGGAATATCATATTTTTCGCAGATGCGTAAATAAGGCTGCCAGATGGAATCGCTAAGTGTAGTACCACGATAATAAGCACCAATTTCACCAAAAATTTCAATTTTTTTATCCTTCACCATTTGCTCAAACTTGATGGAGTCCAACCCATAGTCATCTGGGGAAAATATCAGGAGACCTTTAATTACAATATTACTATTGTCTTTTGCTGCCCATGTTTCTACACTTTCAGGATTGCCACTAACAACTGCTTTTACAATATTGTATTTTTTAAAAGCAGCAAATGTTGCTAACCGGTGAGCTTCTGCATTTGCAGAACCTTTGGTGCCATAAGAATCCTGTGCAGGCTCCCGTTCACCAAAGTCGCCGTTGCTGTACGAGTGAATGTGCATGTCAATAATTTTTATTTGCGCCTGTATGTGTACAGTTAAAAAAACAAATGCACCTAAAAAGACAAGTAGTGTTTTTGATGTTTCATTTCTCATTTCAATTTGTTTTAGAATATATTTTTATAATGCTAATGCTATTTTATCTGCTTCATCTATTTTTTCTAACTGCTTCAAATGTTTTTTTGTATTCATAAATTGCAGCGGAATTAATGGAATAGCAGCAAGAAAGGCAAAAGCTAAAATGCTATATTGCCAGCTAAAATGTTCTCTTGCCGTGCCAATGATGGCCGAACCAGTAATCCATCCAAAATTTGAAATAGCCATAAACAAGGCGAATTGTGATGCGGAAATCTTTTTCCAGCAAAGCTCCATGGCTATAGCTAAAAAACCCACCATAATAAATACATAAAGAATATTGTAAACAATAACAAATCCTGCACTGAACCAGTAATTGCTCCAATATGTTTTAGAGAAACACATCATTACAGCCACTGCTATGGATGCAAGGAGATAAATGCTTAACATTTTTTTCTTTCCAAAAAGATCAGCCAGTGCACCACCAACAACCATTCCGAGTACACCCCCAATGATAGAGGATACCGCATTGATATTTGAATACATTTCATTGGTCCACCCAAGTGCCTGAACGGTAAAAACCGGTAGCAATGTATTCATATAACTTACAGTGGTGCCTACTAAAAATCCAATTAATCCTATCAGCAGGCTGTATGGCATGATGATTACTTTTCCCAACGATTTAAAAATTTTGGCCCAGCTGTCTAATTGCAGTTGTAAAGAATTTTGAGAAACAATACCTTTTGTCCAGGGCAATAATTTTTCTCCCGGCCGCTCTCTGAATAAAAATGGAATAAACAGGGAGATACTGATGACTGCAGAAAGCGATAATATAGAAATCCTGAATCCATAATGGTTAAGCATCCAGCTTCCTGCAGCAAGGGATGAAGAAACACCCATAATTCTTGCGCCCCACATAAAGCCATTGGCTCTTGCCTGCTGATGCAAAGGAACAATATCAATGGCCATACCATCTACTGCCACATCCTGAAAGGCACTGAACAGGCTTACACAAAAACCTGCGGCCATCAGTAGTTTAAAATTACTGAGCGGTTCAGGCACCATTGCCATTCCAATAAACGCAAATAATAATCCCAGTTGGCCAAAAATTATCCATGGCCTTCTGCGACCCATTGGTAAAAAACTAAACCGGTCCATTAATGGAGCAATCAGCATTTTGAAAGTCCATGGAATACCGATCACTGCAACATAAGCACCAATTTCACCTGCACTCTTCCCATTCATTGCCAGCCAGGCGGGTATTCCGAAGTAAGTCATTCCTTCAGGGATGCCTTGTGCTAAATACAGAAGAGCAAAACAAAAATATCGTAAGGGAGTATGCTCAGATAATGCAGGAAGGCTTTTTGAAAATGGGTTACTCATGTTAACGTTGTTTTATATCTACCGATGCTACGTAGTTACATTTGCAGTCATTTGAAATCTTCTGCCAGCTTGCAGTGCCACAGGCACAACCCATATTATTTCGAAGCTCCCATACCTCCTATGATCAACCAGCCTTTAGCCGCCCTCTGCCAGGTATGGGTAATTTTAAAATCTCCATTTTTCACCACTTCGTTTTCTCATTGGTACAACTGTGTGATACATCCCTACAGCACCATACCAAAAGCATCCAATACATTTTCTACTTTACGGATAAGCGGATAATTGAAAATACTGGTTTTATTCTTATATAATTCGGCCATCCGGTCGCTGATATGTTGTTTGTTTCTGCTGATGTTGTTGCTGGGATAGCCAATAAATTTTTCATCCTATATACTGATATAGCTTTTATAATCTTTCTCTCTTACATATTTACGGTAGTGTTCTTCTAACTGCCCTATTTCATTTTTTAGTTTGTTCAACGGAAGATGTAAACTCCATCTTTTTAAATTCAGATTCATCCGGCGGACCTGCGGTTACCTGTAAATAAGGTGTTCCGGTAAGTGTCATGATCACAGAAACAAAAGTGAATCCGCCATTTTTAGGTGCCCGGCAAACAGGATTCTCTTTATCATCTTTGGAGCGTAAGGCATCTTTAATAATATCGTCATTTACTGTAACAGCATCTTTAACCCTTCGCTCAACAGCAGCCAATCGGATACTACTGTTAGCAGCTCTTGTATTAGTGGAAGCATTTCCTTTGGGATCAGCCGGTTGATACCATTCTTTTACATCATCATTCACTAAAGGATGATTGGTGTGATAAATAGTACCATTTTTATTCTCAGGATTAAAGCGTACCACTTTGTCGGCAGAGGCTTCAAAATCGTATACCTCTCCCTGGATTCCGATAATATAATTTTGC
>JBKJIX010000185.1:0-7061 GCA_046598205.1 Chitinophagaceae bacterium | reverse complement strand
ATGTCCCATTACTGCCACCCATACAATGTCTGGATTTTTTGGATGTACCACAATGCGAATAATATGGCGACCATCTTTCAATCCAATATTTTTCCAGCTTTTGCCCCCATCATCGCTTCGCCACATACCACCAAGACCTTCACTTACGTTTCCTCTCATAGAATTCTCGCCTTCTCCAACATAGACAACAGTTTCATCGCCGGAAGCAACAGCCACTGCACCAATGGAGCTGCCAAAATATTTATCAGAAATATTGTTCCAGTTACTTCCTCCATCAGTTGTTTTCCAAACACCACCTCCCGTTCCACCGAAGTAAAATGTGTTTTTGTTTTTGTAACTACCGGCTACCGCCGCACTTCGGCCTCCACGGAAGGGACCAATGAGCCGGTATTTTACATTTTTATAGAATACTTCATCAGTATTGTCAGTTGGTGCCGGAGCAACAGGTTTTTGTTTTTGTGCAAAAACAGTTGTTGCACAAAAGAGCAGCAATAAGCCAGTTAGTTTTCTCATGTTGATAAAATTGAGGAAGGTAAAATACGAAAATAAGCTTTAGGTGATTGGGATAACTATAAAAATATTACAGCCGGTCTTGTTTCAAATAAAACCGGCTGTAATTAAATGTTTTCTGATGGGCTTTATTAAAACCCCTTCTTCTGCCCCGGCAATAAGCCCTCTTTTCGCAAGCCTTCATTTACTGTTTTATCATACTTATTCATGATTTGCTTATTGGCTTCAGCCTTTTTCTTTACTTCCTGCTGCAGCACTGCCGCTCTTTGTATAGCAAGGTTGGAAGGAGCGGCTTCCTGGCCAGTAACACTTGAATAGGCTTCTGTAATTTCTTCTCTCAATTTTTTCTCATCAGCAAAAATGGATTTTTGTTTGGTGGCTAAAAGTTCGCTTCTCAGTTTTTCTAACTCATCATTGTAGGTTCTCATCGTTCTGGCAAGTGATGAATCCGGTACTTTGCCGATAGTTTCTTTAATCAGTTTCTGCCGGGCATTAATCGTATCTACCACTGCAGCTAATTGTTCATGCAGTTTGTATAAATCAGTTGCAGTTTTAAATTGCTTCATTCTGTCATCCAGCGTAAAATTTTTATCGCTTGCATCATGCACCAGTTTTACTTTAGAAGTATATACAGAGTCGCCCACTTTTAATTTGATGGTATAATCCCCTGGTAATACCATTGTCGCAAGAAAAGCACCGAAATCAAGTTTAGTTCCCCCTGTAGCAATCTTTGGAGGCTTCATACTTAGGTTCCACTCTACCATATTTATTCCTTTCCTTTTACCGCCGGGTATTGATTGAATTAATTTTCCCTGTGCATCATAGATATCAACTTTTACTTCGCCGCTGCTTACCCTGTCTTTCAGGTAATATTTTATAGGTGGAATGGACGGTGGGTTAGGTGCTACCCAACCACCAGTGCTGGGAAAGCCGCCAGCACCAAACTGCCCCATGGTGAGTGTAATGGGTTCATTAGGAAACAGCAGTACATCTTTTTCTACAGACTCTTTTTTAAGGTTACGGATAGGCGAAATATCATCTACAATTAAAATACCACGGCCATGTGTTGCTATTACCAGGTCATGTGTGCGGGGATGTATTTGTATATCCCTTGCCAGTACATATTCAGGAATTTTATTTTTCATGCGGAACCAGTTTTGACCGCCGTTTAAAGTGGCGAACAAACCCATCTCAGTACCGAGAAATAATAAATCTTTGTTTTGCGGGTCTTCTTTTATTTTATGTGCAAAGCCTGTAAACTCAGTGCTGTTGAATAAGGTCCATGTTTTCCCCATATCTACAGACCGGGCTGTGTAAGTTTTATGATCGCCATACATGTGGTTATCAAACGTTGCATACACTGTCTTTTTATCAAACACAGATGGTTCTATACTACTTATCCATGTTTGTGCAGGTATGCCGGCTTTTGCATAATTAGCTGAGATATTTATCCATGTCTTTCCGCCATCAGCAGTGTATTGCAGGTTACCATCATCTGTTCCGGCCCAGATAATTTTTTCATCAAATGGCGATTCTGCAATTGTAAATATGGTACAATGATTTTCTGCTGAAGTATTATCAGCACTTAAACCCCCGCTGTTTTCCTGTTCTTGTTTCTTTTTATCATTAGTAGTAAGGTCGGGTGAAATTTTTGTCCAGTTTCTTCCCTGGTCTGTTGACTTATAGAGATACTGGCTGCCAACATATAAATTCTTTTTATTAGCACTGCCCACAGCTATGGGAGTATTCCAGTTCCACCTGAGTTTTTCTTCGCCGGGTGCCTGCTGTGGTTTTATGTTCACAGCTTTATTGCTCACCAGGTTTACACGGTTTATATTTCCTCCCTGCGATTCTGCATAAGCAGTATAAATATCATTGGGGTCAGGCTGTACCCAAAAGCCGTCGCCTCCGTTAATAGCTTTCCACATACCATTGCTTACACCACCCGACGCTGCTGACGGGCCAACCCAACTTCCATTGTCTTGCAGACCACCATAAATATTGTAAGGTTTACGATCATCTACCGCTGCATGATAAAACTGACCAACCGGCAGGCTCTGCACAAAACTCCAGGTGGCCCCTTTATCTAAGCTAATGTAAACGCCACCATCCGTGCCGAGGTAAAGCTGGTTAGTGTTATTAGGATTAATCCACAATGCATGGTGGTCGCTATGCACCCAGCCACCTTCATTGCTGGCATCTGCAAACGAATAACCACCATCACTTGAATAGGAAAAAGAAAGTGCAGGGCGGTAAACCCTTTTGGGGTCTTTTGGATCAATAACAATAGTAGAAAAATAAAATGGCCGGGATACTACATTGAAAGTGGCACTTTGCTTCTTCCAGTTCTCACCACCATCGGCAGAAATATAAAGCCCGGTTTCGTTTGATTCTACAATAGCCACTAAATTTTGTGGTGCACTGGGCGCCACTGTAAAAGCAATTCTTCCAAATGGTTTAGCAGGTAACCCATTTTTTATTTCTTTCCATGTTTTACCGGCATCGGTACTTTTCCAAAAACCGCTTCCATTACCGCCGGAGTTAAAGCTGTAAGGTTTGCGCCGAAACTCCCAGGTAGAAGCATATAAAGTATCGGGGTGCTGGGGGTCAATAGATACATCTGCACAACCTGCATCTTCGCTGATGTATAAAATTTTTTCAAACGTTTTTCCACCATCCAGTGATTTATACAAACCTCTTTCCTTGCTGCTGCTCCACAAAGGACCGGGCACTGCCACATAAATTATACTAGTGTTATTGGGACTAATCACCACTTTGGCGATATGTTCTGTTTTTTCAAGGCCAAGTTTTGTCCAGTTTTCACCTGCATCAGTTGATTTATAAATTCCATCTCCAATAGAAACAGAATTACGCATATTACTCTCTCCCGTGCCGGCATAAATTATTTTCGGATTTTTAGGATCAATAGCAATGGCACCAATACTCTGGCAATACTTATCAAAGATGGGTTTGAAAGATGCGCCGGCATTGGTAGTTTTCCAAATGCCGCCACCGGCAGTTCCAACATAAATGGTTTTACCATCCTGCGCCACTCCTTCAATGGCGGTAATACGGCCACTCATGGTGCCGGGGCCAAGCCACCGGGCTTCCATCATACCAAATGTGCTGTTGTTAACAGCGGTTTGGGCATAGGAAAATGTTGTTACTAAAAAAAACGACAGTAAAAAAATTGGCTTCATAATATGGTTTTTGAAAGGGAAAAATGAAAGCCCCGATTTTTCAACCGGGGCTTAAATTTAATATTATATCATTTGCAATGAATGTGCATGTGCATTAGTTTTTAAAGATTGCCTCATCTACTGTACCGTTTATGGTAACTTTTGTAACAATCATTTCACCAAATGGCAGTGTAATTGATTTAGGAATTACAATTCCCTCTGGAAGTTTTTCATAATTACTGAAATTGGTAGTCACTTCTGCTTCTTTGCCGTCCGCTTTCCGTAGCGTAACACTGCGAAGAAGATAATTTGTTTTTGTATCAATGTACATCGTTTCAGGGCTGCCGCCTTTTTTATTTACTTTTAATTTATAACACCCGGTGCCGTCCACTTCATCTTTTCCGAGGTATTCCACTATATGTCCTTTTGCCACATAGTCAATCAAATTTCCTTGTGCATCAAGCTGCTCTTGCGATTCGGCAAGATCTTCAGCCGTCATGGCTTCAGGGGTGGCCTGTCCTTGGAAGGGCATAAAATTCCATCCCTTTGCAGGGGTTACGATACTAAAACCCGTCATTCCCGCTATGGATATATCCTGCCGGGATCCCCTGCCATGCAAAACAGTTTGTGTAACTGCTATTTCGGCCCCCTGGACCTGCATAGTACCTTCCATTTTTATAGAGTTCACTTTTTTCCAGGCATCTGCCCCGCCAATGGCTTCAATGTGTTTATTAATAATTTCTTCTGCCGTTTGTGACATAGCTGTTGCAGCAACAGCGAGAAAAAGAAAAGAAAATAGTATCCGTTTCATGTGTGTATAGTTTTTATTTTCTGAAAATAAGTGTGTAAATGTACCCATTAAAGCCTCCCAAATAAGTATTTTTAATGTGAACTAACAAAATATACAGATGAAAGGTTCATTCTCAGTTATAGGCAGAGTTGTGGATATTCACCAACAGACGACTTACCCGGCTGAAGTGGTTGTACAGGATGGTAAAATAACTTCGATAACTAAGATTCCTGACTCCAGACTACTGACTCAAGACTATATTCTTCCCGGATTTATAGACAGCCATGTCCACATAGAAAGCTCCATGCTGATTCCTTCTGAATTTGCAAGACTAGCCGTAGTGCATGGCACAGTGGCCACAGTAAGCGACCCGCATGAAATAGCCAATGTCTGCGGCATGGAAGGTGTAGAGTTTATGATTGAGAACGGAAAGACGGTTCCTTTCAAATTTAATTTTGGTGCACCAAGTTGTGTACCGGCAACAATCTTTGAAACTGCCGGTGCTTCTTTAGATGCAAATGATGTAGAAAAACTATTGCAGCGAAATGAAATAAAGTATTTGAGTGAGATGATGAATTTTCCCGGTGTGTTGTCTAAAGATGAAGAAGTGATGAAGAAGATAGCAACGGCACATCGTTTGAATAAACCGGTGGATGGCCATGCTCCGGGATTGAGAGGTGAAAAGGCGAGGCAATATATTCATGCCCCCCTAAATCCCGCGCAAGGGGGGACTTCAGACTCCGATAGTTCCAATAATCATTATAACTATCAAACTGCGGAACCTCATGTTTATGGATTGCTTAAAAAATATGTAAAAGAACATCGAGAAAATCCTACCGCTGCTGAAAATGTTTTGTGGCACCTATTACGAGGCAGGCAACTAGACGGTTATAAATTCAGAAGGCAACATATAATTGGTTCTTATATTGCAGATTTTGTGTGCCTTTCAAAAAAAATAATTATTGAAGTTGATGGATTGATACATCAGATACCAGAAAACAAGGTAAGTGATACTGAAAGAACTGCTGAACTTAATAGATTTGGATTTGAAGTAATAAGATTTACGAATGAAGAAGTTACCGGGAATATTGATAATGTACTGTCGGCAGTTTTGCTTAGCCTCAACAAAACGACTCCTGCAATACCAGAGTCTGAGATCCCCCCCTCGGGGGGCGGGGGGGCTGTTATTTCAACCGACCATGAATGTTTTACTGCTGAAGAAGCATTAGACAAATTACAATACGGCATGAAGATCCTTATACGGGAAGGAAGTGCAGCCAAGAATTTTGAAGCATTGATTGATTTATTGAATGACTGGCCAGATATGATGATGTTTTGCAGTGATGATAAACACCCGGATAGTTTGGTGCTGGGACATATCAATCAACTTTGTGCAAGGGCTTTTACAAAAGGGATTGATGTTTTTAAAATTCTGAAAGCAGCCTGTATTAATCCTGTACTCCATTACAAATTAGATGTGGGAATATTAAGAGAAGGTGATGCAGCAGATTTTATTGTGGTAAAGGATTTGGAAAAATTTGAAGTGGTGAAAACATTTATTAACGGAGAATTGGTAGCTGAAAATGGAAAGTCCAATATCGCCGCAAAAAAATCAGGCATCGTTAATAATTTCTCCTGTGATAAAAAAGAAGTTAAAGATTTTGAAGTACCTGTCACCTCAACTGTTCCATTAAATATTAGCATCATTGAGGCTTTGGATGGTCAACTGATAACAAATAAGCTATTTCATACTCCGAAAATTGAATATGGTAATATTATTAGTGATATCGAAAATGATATTTTAAAAATTGTGGTGGTGAATCGGTATACCAACGCACCAATCTCAAAGGCATTCATTAAAAATTTTGGACTAAAATCTGGGGCAATCGCCTCTTCTGTAGCCCACGATTCACATAATATTGTTGCGGTAGGAGTAGATGATTGGAGTTTGTGTCAAGCAATAAATCTTATTATTGAAAAAAGAGGCGGGGTATCGGTTGTTACAAATTCAGGAGAGTCTATTTTGCCTTTGCCAGTTGCCGGGTTGATGAGCAACGAAAATGGCTATTCAGTAGCTGATGCCTACACCGCTATTGATAAAATAACAAAAGGCCTTGGTTCTACTTTGGCTGCTCCCTTTATGACACTTTCTTTTATGGCATTGCTGGTAATTCCACATCTGAAACTTAGTGATAAGGGATTGTTTGATGGTGACAGCTTCAGTTTTATATAAATAGTTATTTTCCCGTATTACATAAGCATAATTGATAATATCGCTAAGTATGTTGTTTAAAAAAGATTTTCTATCTTGTTTCTTACTAACTACATGAGATTTTTACTGCTATACTTTATTACAGTATCATTTACTGTTACCAGCGCAGCTCAATCAGTTGCACATGATTTAAAACGGGTGGGTGCAAAAAAAGTAAAGAGTCTTGACAGCACCGGATGGAAGCAATCCGGCATATTTACTTTAAATATAAACCAGGCAGCCCTTAGCAACTGGAGTAGCGGGGGCGAAAAATTTCTACTGGGCATTAATGGTGTTTTGAATAAATCCATTCATCACCGGTATGGAAAAT
>JBKJIX010000119.1:0-10677 GCA_046598205.1 Chitinophagaceae bacterium | reverse complement strand
ACTGCTTATATACCACTCCATTCTTCATCACAAATACAACCTTACCAAAAACTAAAGGGTCTTTTAACGGATCCCCATCAACAGCAACAATGTCCGCAAGTTTGCCTGTTTCAATACTACCCAGCCTTTCTTTTTCTCCCAGTAATTCTGCTGCACCCGTCGTCGCTGCTTTAATAGCTTCCATGGCGGGCATTCCTGCTTCTATCATATAGCCAAATTCCATCCAGTTTTTTCCATGCTGAAATACTCCGGCATCGGTACCAAAAGCAATCTTTACACCGGCTTTATATGCTTTGGCAAAAGTGGCTTGTATCTGCGGCCCGGTAGTCAATGCTTTGGGTGTAACAATGTCTGAATAGTATCCGGGAATTTTTGCACTGTCGGCAGTAGCTTTTCCGGCTGTAATGGTTGGTACAAGGTAAGTGCCATATTGTTTCATCAACTGAATGCCTTCATCATCCATAAAAGTACCATGCTCAATAGAATTTACTCCGCCCCGGACAGCTCTTTTTATTCCTTCGGCACCATGTGCATGGGCAGCTACCTTATAGCCATAATCTTTGGCGGCAGTCACAATAGCTTTTACTTCTTCTTCGGTAAACTGTGCATTGGCACCATCTTTGGCCTGGCTAAGTACACCACCGGTAGCTGTAATTTTTATTACATCAGAGCCTTCTTTGTAACGTTGTCTTACGGCCTTATATGCATCTTCCGGCCCATTGATAACACCTTCTTTTGGTCCAGGGTCGCCCATTAAATCTTTTCTATAACCATTGGTTGGGTCGGCATGGCCGCCGGTGGTGGCAATGGATTTTCCGGCAGTAAACATTCTGGGACCAACAACCATTCCTTTATTAATGGCATTGCGCAAAGAAATATTTACGCCACTTCCTCCAAGGTCTCTTACGGTGGTAAAGCCAGCCATCAGGGTAATGTTGGCATATTTTATTGATTGAAAAGCTACATCGGCAGGGTTTTCGATAAACTTATCAGCCACTGCACCTTTCTTTGTTTCGCTTTCAAAATGTACATGCATATCAATCCAGCCGGGGGTGACGGTTTTAGTTTTCAGGTCAATTGTACTGAACGATGGCGAAGGAAATGCCGGGCCGGGTTTCGTAAAACCATATTCTACAGCAATGATTTTATTCTTTTCCACTACAATCGTCATGTTCTTTTTCGGTTCATTGGAAATGCCGTCAATCAAAGTGCCGCACCAGATATAGGTTTTTTGAGAGAAAAGATTGAGTGCAGTCAATAGTGCAGCAAAAAGGATGGTTGACTTTTTCATGGTTAATTATTTCCTGGCCAAAATACTGGCTTTTTTCCACAACTTGTTAATGGATTTCTATGCCCCGGAAAATTCTTATACCTTTACACGACCTCACGGAAATTTTCTCAGTACAGACTTCCGCTGGTCAATAGGAAAGGGATAGGTTTTCAGTTTCTTTTATTTTTTTCAAGTGGTTTTGAATGATTTTAATTGTTCGGAAATATTTAAGTTTTTAGTTATCCCCTCCAGCTTTTAAAAATATAAATTGACCATACAATGGCTAAATATGTTTTTGTTACCGGGGGTGTTACTTCTTCTTTGGGCAAAGGAATTGTTGCTGCCTCATTAGCCAAATTATTGCAGGCAAGGGGGCTGAGAGTAACTATTCAGAAGCTGGACCCCTATATCAATATTGATCCCGGCACCATGAATCCATACGAACATGGCGAATGTTATGTAACAGAAGACGGAGCAGAAACAGACCTTGACCTTGGTCACTATGAAAGATTCCTCAACATTTTTACCTCGCAGGCCAACAATGTAACTACAGGTCGTATTTATCAAACGGTTATTAATAAAGAAAGGGAAGGTGCTTATCTCGGTAAAACAGTGCAGGTAGTTCCTCATATTACCGATGAAATTAAAAGAAGAATGCTACAGTTAGGTCAAAATGGCGAGTACGATATTGTAATTACTGAAATTGGTGGAACTGTTGGTGATATAGAGAGTTTACCATTTGTAGAAGCAGTTCGCCAATTGCAATGGGAACTGCCGGAAGAAGATACTTTAGTAGTGCATCTTACATTAATACCTTATTTAAAAGCAGCTAAAGAATTAAAAACAAAACCTACCCAGCACAGTGTAAAAATGCTGAGCCAGGAAGGTGTGCATCCTGATATTATTGTTTGCAGAACAGAGAAGCCATTGAACCTTGAACTTCGCCGCAAGATTGCTCTTTTCTGCAATGTAAAAATGGAAGCAGTTATTGAGGCAATGGATGCATCAACTATTTATGAAGTGCCATTGCTGATGATGCGGGAAAAACTGGACATCATTTGCATGAAGAAGCTGAATATTGTCAACAACAATGAACCGGAACTAACCAAGTGGAAAGAGTTTCTCGACAAACTGAAATACCCTAAGAGTAAAGTTTCGATTGGCTTAATAGGTAAATACCTCGAATTGCAGGATGCTTATAAATCAATCCTGGAGTCTTTTATACATGCAGGTGCCATCAACGAATGCCAGGTGCAGGTAATAAACATCCACAGTGAATTTATTACAGATGATAATGTGTCCGAAAAATTAGTCGGGCTTGATGGCCTGCTCGTTGCTCCGGGTTTTGGCCATCGTGGTGTGGAAGGAAAAATTGTTGCGGTTAAATATGCAAGAGAAAATGGACTGCCATTTTTTGGAATATGTCTGGGTATGCAAATGGCAGCCATTGAATTTGCCAGGAATGTGTTGGGATTAAATGATGCCCACTCCACTGAAATGGATCCGGAAACTAGGGAACCGGTTATTGACCTGATGGAAGAGCAGAAAAAAGTGACTGCCAAAGGCGGCACTATGCGGCTCGGATCTTACCCTTGCGATATTAAAGAAAGATCGTTGGCTTATACCATCTACGGAAAATCGCAAATCAGCGAACGCCACCGTCATCGCTGGGAGTTCAATAATAAATATCTTGACCAGTTTGAAAATGCGGGTATGAAAGCCAGTGGCAAAAACCCCGGAACAGATTTGGTGGAAATTATTGAATTGCCAAACCATCCTTTCTTTATTGGTGTTCAATATCACCCGGAATTGAAAAGTACGGTAGAAAACCCTCAGCCCATTTTTGTTCACTTTATAAAGGCTGCTAAAGCGTATTCCGAAAAGAAAACGGAGGTTAAGAATCCTCTTTTACAAAGTGAAATGATTTAGTCAATCAGACAGTGTTAGCCGGCAGTCAGGAAGCGAAAACCGCTACTCACCCGGCTCCAACTCCTGACCCCGACTAACGACTCCGGCCTACGGCCCTTTCCCCTATCTTTGCCCACTCCAAAAAAAGTAAAGAATGAAGTTTGATCGTAACACCGTCATCGGTTTTGTTGTACTGGCGGCATTGTTTTTTGGCTATTTCTATTTTACCAATCAACAACAGGCGGAACATCGTAAACAGAAAGCAACAGAGGCAAAAGTGCAGCAGCTAAAAGAAGACTCCATTAAGCTTGCTAATAAACCCATTGAAGATTCATTGGGTAAAATAAAAGATTCACTGACCCAAAAAGAGATGACCGGCATTTTCAGGGATACCGCTAAAGGAACCGAGCAATTAGTAACCCTCGAAAACAAATTGATAAAAGTAACCTTTACCACAAAAGGGGGACAGCCAAAAAAAGTAGAATTAAAAAACTTTAAGGGGCAGGATAGCAGTCTTGTAAAATTGTCAGCTACTGATTTTGACAAAATAAGCTATCCGATAAATACCGGTAAAACGGCTAATGGCGGAAGTGCTCAAACCAGTGATTTGTTTTTTTCAACAATTAAAATTGATTCTTCCTCGAAAGATGGAAATAAAACCGCCTCTTTTACTTTGCAATCATCCGATAGCAGCGGTTCTTATATCACTCATGAATTTACGTTGAAGCCAGATAACTATATGGTTGATTTCAATGTAAAAATGAATGGTGCTAATACGTTGCTTACCCAGGGAACAATGAACCTCTCCTGGCAGTATGCAGCAGCGCAGCAGGAATCTGACATTGCATTTGAAAAGCAAAACACCCAGGTGGGTTATGTAAAAGATGGTAGTTTTGATTATCATACCATTAGCCGCAAGAGCAGTAAGAATTTTGATGAGTCTGTCAATTGGATTGGGGTAAGACAACGTTTCTTTTTTACAATCCTTGTTGCAAAAAGCAACTTTACTTCAGGCAGGATGGAATGGAATGATAATCTGCCGGACAGTGCAAAAACAATTGTACAATCTATTGCTAACATGAAGCTACAGGTGCCGGCTGGCACACCATCGGTTGTTCCATTCAGCATTTACTATGGTCCATCTGATTATCATATTTTAAAATCGTATGATTTAAAGTTTGAAAAACTTGTTAACCTTGGTCAGGGCATTTATTCTTTCGTTCGCCCGATTAATAAGTATGTGATTCTTCCAATTTTTGATTTTCTGAAAAGTACCGCCGGGAGCATGGGCCTGGCTATTGCTTTGTTGACCATCTTCATTAAACTTGTAACTTCTCCGTTGCTTTATAAAAGTTACCTCAGTGGTGCCAAAATGAAAGTGCTGCGACCTGAAATTGCCAAGTTGAAAGAAAAGCATGGGGAAGACCGTCAGGCAATGAGTATGGATCAGATGAAAATTTTTAGAGAAGCAGGAGTGAATCCACTTGGAGGCTGCTTACCTGCCTTACTACAAATACCTATCTTCTTTGCCCTTTTCAGCCTTTTTAGTGCCGACGTTGGATTAAGAGGCGCTGAGTTCCTCTGGGCTAGTGACCTTGCAGCTTATGATGCACCAATTAAGTTTGGAGTCCACATTCCATTACTGGGAAGCCACCTGAGCCTTTTTAATATTACGGCTGTTATTACCAGTTTTCTGATATCCATTTATAGCATGAGTATGACGCCGGATCAAAGCAACCCGGTAATGAAATACCTGCCCTACATTTTCCCTGTATTTCTTTTATTCTTTTTTAACCGGCTTCCTTCGGCATTGACTTGGTATTATACTGTTTCAAACATTGTTACCCTGGCTATTCAGTTTGTTATTCAAACTTATATAATTGACCATGATAAAATATTGGCCAAAATGGAGCAAAATCGCAAAAAGCCAAAAACCAAATCAAAGTGGCAGGAACGGATGGAGCAGATGCAGGAGCAACAAAAGAAAATGAAGGAAATGCAGCAAAAGAACAGACGCTGACGGAAGTAGGAACTCAGTTCCGGCCAAACCAAAAAACCGGAACAAAGTTCCGATTTCCGTTAAAATATTCTTAATAAGAACCGGGTTTAGCCTTTAGCTACCCGGTTTTTTAACTTCCTCTCCACAAAGTGGGGAGGGCAGGGGTGGGGCTGCAACTTATTGGCTAATTTGGCACGTCTTTTACATAGTATAAGCAGATTATAACCGAAAATGAAAAAAACAACATACATACTTACTGCAATTATCACATTAATAGCTTCTGCGCAATTAATAGCACAGACTCCAAGAAAACTAACAGAAGCTACTATCTCATATGATATTGTAATTAATACAAGTAATACAAAACCACAGGCAGCAGACTTGTTAGATGGTGCCACCAGTGTCATTTATCTGAAAGGTAATTCCAGCCGTTCTGAAATGGTTAGCTCACTCGGTACACAAGCCACCATTATTGATGGCAAAACGGGTAATGTCGCTATATTAAAGGAATACGGGGAACAGCGGTATATGATTAAAATGACGCCTGACAACTGGACACAATCGAATAAAAAATATGAAGGAGTTACATTTACTTACTTCGATGAGTATAAAACGATTGCCAATTATAAATGTCAGAAGGCGATTGGCAAGCTGGCAGACGGCACTGCGTTTACTGTTTATTTTACCAAAGATCTGGCACCGGTAAATAAGGATTTTCAATACCTGAATAAAAACCTTCCAGGTTTGGCAATGCAGTATGAGGCTACAATGGGAAAGATGATGGTTACATACACAGTATCTAACATTAATTTTAACCCTGTACCTCAGGTAAAACTGGATACACCTAAATCAGGCTACAGAGTAATGACGTATGAAGAAAGCAAAGGCGCAGGGATGAATTAATTTCTGCGTAACTGGCGGTTACCAAGATCAATTTTTACATTGTTCAATATCACTTTCTTTTTAAGTGGAACGATATAAGTGGTATTGCCTTTTTGATAAGTAACAGTAGTATTAAGGCTGATAAATTTATTTTGAGGCTGAGAATTAATAACCTGATTGCCACGATAAGTGTAACCAGATTTTAAAGAAAATGAACCGGGCTTTATTGTTTTTGAAGAAAGCAAGGAATTTTTAGGCAAGGTAGATTTTTTCTTTCCATCACCCAGGGTAGCAAAAGAAGCTGCCGCAGAAACAGTTATAAGCAGTATTACTGCCAACTTTCTGCCTACAAACTTAGATATGTTCAACTTTGGGTGGTTCATTGCGTACAAAAGTAATCACAAAAATCAATATAAAAGAAACCGTTTATCCAGAACTTTAATGCTTCATTAACGCAAAGAGAGTACAATTTGTTACATCTGGTTGCTTTTAAAAAATAACTATTTTGCACATATGGGGAAAACTCCTCCCCTTTTCAGTAAATTTTTTTAACTTAACTTGTTGTAAATAACACATTTCAGGGGGCAAAGGGATTTTGCTGTCTGATCCGGCTCTTTAAAAGTTTTGCTCACCAAACACCGGTTAGATGAAAGAAAACAACCCCCACAGGGAAGATCGGGAACAGCTTCGGGAACTGCTTAAAACGTATGAAAATTTCAAAAATGGCCGCAGCCACTCATTTATCGAAGAAGATGCCTTTGAAGAAATAATAGAATACTACCAGGAAAAAGAAGACCTTATAAGGGCAATGGAAGCGGCCGAAATTGCTGCCGAGCAGTTTCCCTACTCCTCTATGTTGCTTATTAAAAAAGCAGACATCCTTCTTGCCAACCGCCGCTACCAGGATGCACTGGATATTTTAGACCAGGCATCTATATTGGATGGCGGTGACATAAATCTTTATATTTTAAAAACAGATGCTTATCTGGCACTCGATCAGCAGGAGAAAGCAGTTGTACTGCTGGAAGAAGCCCTGTCATTATTTGAGGGGGAGGAGAAAATTGAATTACTCTTTGAGCTGGCAGATGTATATGACGATTATGAAGACTTTGACAAAGTATTTGATTGCCTGAAAATGGTGTTGGAAGATGAACCGACTAATGAGGAAGCCTTATATAAAATTTGTTTCTGGACAGATTTCACAGGACGGAACGAGGAAAGCATCCGGCTTCATCAGCACATTATTGATGAGTATCCTTATAATGAACTTGCCTGGTTTAATCTTGCTGCCGCCTATCAGGGGTTGAAATTGTATGAGAAATCAATTGATGCGTACCAGTATGCTGTTACCATTGATGAAAAATTTGATTATGCTTATCGCAATATGGGCGATGCCTATATCAGGCTGCGTAAATACAAAGAAGCGATTGAAGTATTGGAAAAGGTGAATGAACTGGCAAAACCAGAAGATGTGATTTTTGAAGCAATGGGTCATTGTTATGACAGATTGAAAAATTTTGCACAGGCAAGAATTCATTATCGTAAAGCATCTCACCTCCGGCAAGATGATAGCAAATTGTTTTATAAAATAGCTTGCACATATTTTAATGAAGGACAATGGGAAAGTTGCATCAAACAATTAGAAACGGCAATGAAGATGCACAAATTGCAGGCTGAATATAATCTGCTGATGGGCGAATGTAAAATGGAATTAGGTTTATTTAAAGAGGCGGCACAATACTTTTCAAACGTAGTTCGGATAAAGCCACGCAATGCTGCAGGATGGGAATCATTAATCCGCTGCTTATACGGCGCAGCTTATTTTGAAGAGGCGTTGGAACAAACAGACGCGGCTTTAAAAATTACAATTGGCAAACCATTATTCATTTTCTATAAAGCGTCTGTTTTATTTGCTTTGGGCAAAACAAAAGAAGCCATTCTGCAATTAGAAGAGGCAATGAGACAATCTCCAAAGCTGCTTAAAAAGTTTGTAGAACTCAATCCTTCCATTTTACAAAACCAACAGGTGGTAGATGTAATAGCCCGTTTTAAAAGAAACAAATCAATCTGATAAGCAGTCTTTTCGGGGGGCTAAATCACCAACACTCTGCTGATTCTTCCCTATTTTTGCCCGCCCGCCAGTAGCTTTAGTGAAGGCGGGTTTATTCCAACTATTACGAATCAAACTGAGTAAGCATGAATTTTAACCTGTCACAAATTCCTGATAGAACAGCAAAGCCCCGTCAATCCGGATTAACCATGGTAATGGACAAAGGATTGAGTGTAGAAGAAGCAAAGAACTTTATGAGTGCATCGCATCCGCATGTGGACATTGTGAAGCTGGGCTTTGGTACATCATTCGTTACTCCCAACTTGAAAGAGAAATTAGAAATATATCGTTCATATGATATTCCAGTTTATTTCGGCGGAACTTTGTTTGAAGCTTTCCTGATCCGTAACCAGTTTGATGATTATATAAACGTATGTAAGGAATTTGGCATCAGCTATGTGGAAGTAAGCGATGGGTCTATTACTATTCCACATGCCGAAAAATGTGGCTACATAGAGAAACTGACAAAGTATGGAACGGTTTTAAGTGAAGTGGGAAGTAAGGATGCTGCTCATATCATGCCCCCTTATAAATGGATTGAACTGATGAAGGCAGAACTGGAAGCAGGTTCCACTTATGTTATTGCTGAAGCAAGAGAAGCAGGTAACGTTGGTATCTATCGTGGCAGTGGAGAAGTAAGGGAAGGACTTGTACAGGAAATACTTACACAGATACCTGCTGAAAAAATAATTTGGGAAGCTCCTCAAAAAGCACAGCAATTGTATTTCATAGAATTAGTGGGGTGCAATTCTAACCTGGGGAACATTGCGCCAACGGAAGTAATACCATTAGAAACAATGCGTATCGGTCTCCGTGGCGATACATTTGATTTATACCTTGATAAAAAAGAAAAAGCCTGATGCGGCTATTCGGACTAATTGGCTATCCTTTATCTCATTCTTTCTCTGAAAAATTTTTTACAGAGAAGTTTGAGCAGGAAGAAATAACTGAATGCCGTTACAACTTATTTCCAATAAGAACGATAGATGAATTACCTGTTTTACTGAGGAATAATCTTGAGTTGGAAGGGTTAAATATCACCATACCATATAAGAAACAGGTACTCCCTTTTCTTGATGCTTCAAACATCCCTGACGGATTGGATGCCTGTAATTGTATCAATATAACAGGAGGTAAGTTGGTTGGGTATAATACAGATGTAACCGGATTTGAAAAAAGCTTAAAACCATTACTGAAATCGTATCATAAAAAAGCATTGGTGCTTGGAAATGGTGGAGCTACAGCAGCAGTAGCATTTGTTTTGCGAAAACTGGGAATAAGTTTTGACATAGTTAGCCGTAAAATTCATGATAACTCCACATTTACATACAAGGAGATTGATAAAAAAGTGATGGAGGAAAATACAGTCATCATCAATACAACACCAGTTGGACTTTATCCTAATACAGAAACCTGCCCGGACATTCCCTACAAATTCATTGGTGAAAGCCATTTGCTCTACGACCTGGTTTATAATCCGGCTAAAACAGTATTCCTGCAAAAAGGAGAGGAGAAAGGAGCAACTATAAAGAATGGTGAAGAAATGCTGGTACTACAGGCAGAAGAAAGCTGGAGAATCTGGAATGGTTAGTTGTATCTGACAACATTAGTATTTACTAGCCAACTTAGCTCTTGCTTCTTCCGGCACAGCTACAATCTTTTTTCTCTCATAATCATAACAAATCATCCCGGTTTTGGCAGTAGCGACTAATATTATTTTGTCACCAGGCATTTGACGCATGACTCCAAGTTTATAATATAAGTCAAATCCTACTTTGGAAATATCACCTGCCTTTACCTCCACAATCACTGCATCGCCATAAAATAATTCTTTTTTAAATTCTATAGCTACGTCCGCCATTAGCATACCCGTACCTGCAAAATTCATTTCGGTATAGCCCAGGTATTTAAAGAACTGCATTCTTGACTCATGAATAACAGTGAGCACAGTATCATTACCTACATGTCCGCCATAATTTATATCGGTAATACGAACAGGGATGACACAGGAAAAGTAAAATGGTTCGGGCAAATCAATTTTTATTCTTGCCATGCAAAAGTGTTTGCAATAAAATTAGGAAAACAAGTCAGAACAAATTAATTATCCCGCATACAGTCCAACAGGCTGAGGATGTCTATAAAGCTACTGGAGGAATGGTTGATAGAAGGATTGCCAAGGATGTCTCTCCATTTTTTCATCTGGTCAACACAATCTTTATCCTGTAACTCGCCAGACACGCAGCAAACAAGTTCCTTAAGTTTTTTAGACATGCGGATAATGTTGCCGTCTGGTGTCATCAGCATAACATAGCGGTTAGAAACGTCCATAGATGGAGTTTCTTCTGCTTCTATACCCAATCCCCTGGTGCCAGCAGGTTCGTAATCGTCAGCTACAAAAAAGAAATTGGCTGCATTTTTTATTTTACTCCTGGTAACAGTCGCATCTAATTTGGCAAATGTTTTTTTGCTGGCTTCCAGGGCTGCATCATTCCTGGCTTCTTCCATCGA
>JBKJIX010000145.1:0-12264 GCA_046598205.1 Chitinophagaceae bacterium | reverse complement strand
TTTTATATCAGCAAAAATTCCGAATATCAAGCCATTCAGTTTCTCCAATTTGCCACTACGTTTTAGCTGGTGCATCATCCGGTCTATATTATACAATTGCTCTCCTATGTCCTCAATAAAAAGTATTCGTCCTTTGGTTTTAATATCTGAGCCGGTTCCTGTAAGATGAGCAAGCAGGGCAAGGTTACCACCTACCAGCTCCCCTTCTTCATCACCTTTCCTGTTGAACTCGTTGGCGGGTACTGAAATGGAAGTCTTCTTACCTTCCAGTGCATTTTTTAGTGACAGTACATATTCGTTCTTGTAACCTTCGTCATTAAATGCTCCTGCCATTGGCGAATGCAGCGTAGAGATGTAATAATTAGAATAGATGTGAGAATGCAACACTGTAATATCACTGTAACCAATTATCCATTTAGGATTTTTCTTAAACCGCTTAAAATTAATTTGCTCAATGATACGGCCAGTACCATAGCCGCCTCTGCCGAAAAGCACTGCCTGCACTTCATCATCATCCAGCATCAGTTGCAAATCCACTAATCTTTCTTCATCCGTTCCGGAAAAATAAGTTTGTGAATTGCCGCCGACTGTTTTCCCGATTTTTACTTTATATCCCCATTCTTGTAAAGTATTAATACAAGTCTGTGCTTTTTCAGCAGCCATATAACCGGCAGGGCAAACTATTCCGATGGTGTCGCCCTTTTTTAAATATGGCGGAGTTTTAATCATATAATTATTTAAGTACGGGATAAAGTTATTAGAAATCGTTCAAGTTTGGGCAGTGGCGGCTATTCCGGTATTTTTGCATGCTAACAAAGGCCTAATTAATAATGACCGACCCCAAAAGATATTTAGTAACTTCTGCCCTGCCCTACGCCAACGGATTGAAACATGTTGGCCACTTGGCAGGTGCTTATATTCCGGCTGATATATATGTCCGTTACCTGCGGGCACAAAAAAGAGATGTGGTGTTTGTTTGCGGCAGCGATGAACATGGCACTGCCATTCCTATACAAGCTATGAAGGAAGGAACAACGCCACAGGCTATCATTGATAAATACCATGAGGCGATCAAGGAAGATTTTGCTGACCTGGATATTAGTTTTGATATTTATCATCGTACCAGTTCGCCATTGCATCATGAAACTGCCAGCGAATTTTTTACCAAACTTAATGATGCCGGTGAATTAGAAACAAAAGAAACAGAACAGTACTTTGATGAAGCCACTAAAACATTTTTAGCTGACCGCTATATTAAAGGCACCTGTCCCAACTGCGGCAGCAACAGAGCCTTTGGCGATCAATGCGAAAACTGCGGTACCACACTAAGTCCCGATGAATTGATAAACCCTGTAAGTACATTAAGCGGCGAAACACCCGTCAAGAAAAAAACTACTCACTGGTACCTGCCATTAGGCAAGCATGAAGATTTTCTTCGTGAATGGATATTGAAAGAACATAAAGATGACTGGCGGGCAACGGTGGTCGGACAATGCAAAGGCTGGATTGATGGCGGCTTGCAATCAAGAGCAGTAACAAGAGATTTGGATTGGGGGGTAAAAGTACCAAGCCCCCCCGCCCCCCGAAGGGGGGATCAAGACTCCGATAATGCTGATATTCATTTTAACAAACCGACTTCTGTAATTGCAGACTCCAAGAACCCTCCTTCGGAGGGCAGGGAGGCTGGAAAAGTTCTGTATGTTTGGTTTGATGCCCCTATCGGTTATATCAGTGCTACCAAGCAATGGGCTATAGATAATAAAAAGGATTGGAAACCTTACTGGGAAGACAAAGACACTAAACTGGTTCACTTCATCGGTAAAGACAATATCGTCTTCCATTGTATCATATTCCCCATCATATTGAAACTGCATGGAAATATTTTACCGGATAATGTTCCGGCAAACGAATTTCTAAATCTTGAAGGTGATAAGATGAGTACCAGCCGCAACTGGAAATTGGAGATGAGAGATTACATTAATGATTTTGTAAAAAAGGAAAATGGTGGCGGTCAATGTGTGGATATGCTTCGTTATTATCTTACACAGATTGCACCTGAAACAAAAGACAGCGAATTTACCTGGAAAGGCTTTCAGGATGCGGTAAACAGTGAACTGGTTTCCATCTTTGGCAATTTCGTAAACAGAACATGGGTGCTGATGCATAAACTATGTGGCGGCAAAGTCCCAAAACTGCATGAAGATATTTTAGACGATAATGACAAATCATTAATTGCTGATATTGAAAGCACCAAAGCCGAAGTGCAATCTGCATTGGAATATTATCATTTCAAAGATGCCTTGTTCCAGGTGATAGACCTTTCCCGCAAAGGCAATCAATACATGCAGAAAAAAGAACCGTGGATTGTGGCAAAAAACCTCACCCCCACTCTCTCCACAAGTGGAGGGGGAGTTCAAGATGCACAAAAGAGCATTGACAACTGTTTGCACATTTGTTTGCAATTATGCGCCAACCTTGCAGTTCTTATCAATCCATTTTTACCGAACACCGCAAAGAAAATGCTGCACATGATGAAAGTGGTGGACAAAATGCTGGATTGGAACAATGCTGGCAGTATAAAACTATTAAGCGTTGGATACAGTTTAAGAGAACCACAATTATTATTCAGGAAAATTGAAGACACAGAAATAGCTGAACAAATTGAAAAATTAAAAGCTGGGTTAGTAAAACAGTCAGCAGTTAGCAGTCAGCAGTCAACAGCCGGGCCTAAAAAAACAAATGACATGAGCAAACCCGAAATAGTTTATGACGATTTCGCAAAACTTGAATTAAAAGCAGGAACAGTAACCGCCTGTGAGAAGGTGGCAAAAGCAGACAAACTTTTAAAATTAGAAATTGACCTCGGTACAGAAAAGAGAATAATTGTTTCCGGTATAGCCCTGCATTATAGTCCCGAAGAAATGGTGGGCAAGCAGGTTATCGTTGTTACCAATCTTGCCCCAAGAAAAATGAAAGGCATTGAAAGCCAGGGAATGATATTAACGGCGGAAGACAGCGACGGGAAACTGCAATTACTAAAACCGGAAAACAATGTGGCACCCGGCTCATCAGTCAGTTAACGGGTAAAAATTCCCCAATAAGCTGTTTTATCTTCAATAATACCAATTTTGGGGGCTTGTTATGAAACTGGCAGGGTTATAGCCGCTTGATTTCAGTAAATTCATTGTTTAAATTATTCCACCGCTTGACAGCAAAACGTCTCAGCAAAAAATTACTGAAAGGCACAGCCATCTTCCTCGGTATACTACTTGTATTGCTGGTTGGTTTTCATTTTTGGTTTAAAGCCCATGCAAAACAGATGTTGGAAGACATGGTGGACTCAAAATCCAATGGCAAAGTAAAACTGAAAATTGAAAAACTTCGTTTCAATTATTTCAGCCGCAGAATTGAACTGGAAAAAGCGGTCTTTTACAATACCGATACCGTTTCCGGGATAAGTGCTTATCGCTTCAGTGTTGACAGGATGCAGCTTCGGGTAAAAGCCCTGCTACCTCTCGTTTTTAAAAAGCAAATACTTATTGATTCACTCACTTTACAAAGTCCTGTTATAGAAGTAACCCGGTTAAGGGCTGTGATAAAACCAGGTAATAAAATTAAAAAAGATGTTTCCATTCCTGAAGAAATGGGAAAAGTGTATTCTTCCATTCAGGATGCTTTGAAGGTGTTACATGTAAAAAGATTCCAGATTGATAACGGCACTTTTAAACTGATAAATAAAATTGACACCAGCCAATTGCCGTTAATAGTCTCCAATATTCATTTCCATATAGACAACTTACAGGTAGATGCAGGAAAACTAACAGGCGAGGAAAAAATAATGTTCAGTGAAAATGTAGTACTGCGGAGTGCCAACCAAAATATTATTTTTCCTGACGGAAGGCACAGTTTAAGCTTCAGTCAATTCCGCATCAACCTGAAAAATAAAGTAGTGGAGTTTGACAGTTGTACCATTGCTGCCACAAAAGGTGATAGTGCCTCCGCAACATTCAAAGTTTTTTTTGATGCCCTGATGCTTACCAATATTGACTTTGATACACTGTATAATGCCGAGGTTATTAAAGCCGACTCTGTGTATTGTGTAAACCCTACATTCAGCCTGGAGGTGGAGACAGGCAAAAAAAGAGGTACCAAAAAATCACCGCCCAAATTAGAAAATATCGTTCAGCAATTAACAGGTAACCTGCAGTTAGGCTTTGTGGTAGTAAGCAATGCTGACTTCAATATTAAAACAATAAAGAATGGCGTACCAAGTTCCTTTACTTTCAGCAACAATAGTTTTGAAATGCAGGGGCTTAGTGTTGATCAGGATGCTGCAAAACCGATAAAAGTAAAAAGCTTTGCCATGGCCATCCGCAATTATGAGAACTTTATAAAGGATAGCAGCTACAGTGTGAAGTTTGACAGTGTCCTCTTTAAAGATGATCATATCACCCTCAGCAATTTTCTTTTTAATAAACTAGACCATGGAAGAATTCTGAACACTTTTAGTATCCCGGTGTTTACACTTCGTAGCCTGTCTTGGGATGACCTGGTATTTGAAAGACAACTAAAAGCGGAACAGGCTGTGATGTACAATCCCCATATCAGCTTCACAGCCGGGAATAATCAATCAAAAAAATCAGGTAAACAAAATATTTTTCAGTCGTTAGGAGCTATTAATGAATATATGGACCTGCAACAATTGGATATTGTGAACGGAACGATAGACCTGAAACTAAGAAACAACCTACAGGTGCAGTTAGAAAATGCAACTGTTTCGGTTAAAAGTCAATCGCTGCTAGAGTCTAAAAAGCTGGCAGGAATAAGGAACTCACTTACAAAGTTGGATTTTGAAAAAGGTATCATCCATGCCGGCAACATGAATATAGAGCTGCATAATATCCTGTACTATGGACAAAGTGGACAATTTGGTGCCGGCAGCATCAACATCAGAAACAAACAAAAAAATATGCTGCTGGCCCTGCAGGATGTAACAGTAAAAAAAATGCTGGTGGATGAAGTATCAGGCAATGTATATGCAGAAGGGGTAAGGTGGCAGAGAGGTGATGTAAAAGTAAATGCACCGGGCGGTAACAAAAACAGCGGTGGTGCTTCTATTGAATTAAAAGATGTACAGGGTTCTAACACTTCTATTACCGGGGTATTTGGGGGTAAATCAATATCTACAAAACTCAACAATATTAGTTTCCAGCAATTGGAAAAAAAGGAGGGGGGTAAATTATTACTGGACGGTTTGGATATTAACGGACAAGTACTGAAAGTAAGGGATAATAACTTAAATCTCTCTGTCGCCAATTATGATATTACCGATAACCAAAGCTCTTCTTTCCGGCAAATTGTGTACAAAGCAAATAACGGAAAAGTGGATGCGGATATTTCCATTCCTTCTTTAACAGTGACACCGCATATACAATCATTACTCAATGGAGATATTGCACTGGATGCTATTAGTATGGCAAAACCAGTCATTAATCTTCATCTTGCTGCAAAAAGCACCAGCACTGAAAAGAAGAAAACAGGCTTACCCAAAATAGATATCAGTGAATTAAAATTAACCCAGCCAAAAATCAGCTTCACTCAAATAACTGACAGCGGTAAACTGACACTCGACTGGCACGGTGAGCAAAACAATTTAAATTTTTTAACCGCTACAGGCCTGCATACAAATGCAGGCAATACATCAATCAGTAGCCTTAATTTCTATCTTACTGATTTTATTTTTAATAATCCAAAAGGGAAGGCATTTAATACAGGTAATGGGAAAGTGTCTGCTCAAATAAAGAACATTAAGTTTGAGCAGGCAGAACTTCAGCCTCTGGAATGGAATGCCAATGTTTCAAATTTTGATGCCCGGGATTTCAGGCTTGACAGCATCGGCAAATCGAAAGGCAACCTGGTGATGAGTGGGGGTTCCTTTTCTGATTTAAACATAAGTTCATCTTCTATTATTGATCTTCAAAAACTGGCTGCTGCCAATCCTTCTTTCCGCTTGCAACAACTAACGGGTCATTATTCAGATGCCGGCAAAAAACTGGTTTGGTCTAATGCAGGATTCAACCGGAATACCAACACTTTCTCGCTGGATTCATTTTCAATGACACCGACCCTTTCAAAAGATTCTTTTATTGCGAAGCAGTTATTTCAAAAAGATTATTTCAGTTTCAAATCAGGAGCTGTTAGCATTGGCCCGGTTGATATTACTACCTATATCAAAGACAAAACGCTGAACATTGGTACGGCTACAATGGATAAATTCTTTTTTACTGATTATAAGGACAAGCAGCTTCCTTTTAATACAGGTATCATCAAACCACTGCCGGTAAATTTGATAAAAAGTATACCGCAACTGTTATCTGTTGATACCGTTCTGCTCAGTAATGCAAATGTTGAATACACAGAATTTAACGATAAAACAAAAGAAGCAGGCACTATTCCGGTAAAAAGAATGACAGTAAGATTGCTGAATGTTAAAAATTATAATATCAAACCGAATGACAGTCTCAGCATACAGGCAAACGGCTATCTGATGGATACTGCCTGGATACGGTTAAGAGTAAAAGAATCTTATACCGATTCTCTTGGTGGCTTTTTGATGACGCTGCGGATGAAACCGGCCGATTTTAAAATATTAAACCCGGCAGTAATACCATTGGCATCTGTAAAAATTGAATCAGGATTTTTAGACACACTAACCATGAGAGCTGTTGGCAGGGAATATCTTTCACTGGGAGAAATGAAAATGTATTACCATGATCTAAAAGTAAGGTTTTTAAAAAATGGTGTGGAAGCGAAAAAAACATTTCTTACCCGGTTAATCACTTTCCTTGCCAACAGCTTTGTAGTCAAAAAAAATAATACATCCCGGACAGGAAATGTGTTTTATATCCGTGACAGGGATAAGTCCGCCATTAATTACCTAATAAAAATTGCGATGAGTGGCATGGCAAGTAGTGTAGGTGCAAAAAATAATAAAAAAATGATACGCCGCTACAAAAAGGAACTTGACAAACGCAACCTGCCGCCAATTGATTTCGACTAAATCCTGATAATTGATATTGGCCTGCAATCAAAAAAGCAGCCTTTCACTCATTGGAAGTATTCAGATGCAGCAGGATTTCAGTACCTTAAACTTTCATTAACCCTTACCAGGCATTATGATTTTCACTATTTTGAAACGGATAGTTTTTACCTGCTTTATTACAGCCGGTATTCCTACTGCTAATGCACAAACACAAGAAGATTTCAATACCAGGCTATCAGACGTTTATATTAATGCTGCTGATAAAAAGAAGGCATTGGTAATTGCCAAAGAACTCTACACTATGGTAGAAAAGAAAAAAGACCTGCAGACCTATACCAATTACTATTTACTGAAAAATATTTTTGAAGTTCAGGCACAAGACGCAGCATTGGCAAAAACCTGTGCAGAAAAAGCTGATAAAGCAATGAATGCGATGGTGGGTATTACTACTGGCAAAGCTGACACTACTAATAATCCGTTTAATCAATGGTATTATGTTATTTACCCCGGCCTGTTCGATAATAAAGATCCGCAGGTTGCCACTAAGGCTTTGGATTTTATAAATAAGAATCCCTCTTTTAGAACGGCTGACAATTATAATTACATCGCTTATGCGTTTGAAAGAAAAGGGGACTTTCAACAGGCTAAAAAAAATTATGAAACTTCCATGTCAATGGAACCGGCTGAAAAAAATGCTTACCGTTCCTACATGTTCTATACAAATTTTCTTTCCAAATCAGGTGACTACCTGAAAGCGGATGAATACATCCGGAAAATGGAACAGTTATCACAAACCAGTGATGAGATGTTCCGTACTTCCTATAAGGCTGAGGCGATGGGATGCAAAGTAATTTACTATCTCAACATCGGCGATTTTCAATCTTATGCAAAAGCTGCAGAAGAGAATGTAAACTACTCATCAAGCCTCTGGCATAAAAACAATAAAACTCCTTGCGACCCTTATCCTGGTATAAAATTTCTAAATGCCGCCTATGCCAAAGAGATGCTGAAAGAATATGATGCAGCCGGGCAATTATGGAAAAGCCGTGACTCGGTAAACTATATCTGGGTGAACTGTCATAACAAAACCTATCCCAACAATCAGCAATATCCCATTTCAATGTATCCGCTTTATCTTATTAAACGGGGCAAATTTTCCAAATTAGCAAAACCTGTATCCTTCTCTATTAAAGAAACAGAAGATCATTACAATAGTTACTCCCAGTATGCTGACTTCAGTATCAACTTTATGAAAGCTACGCACCTGGGATTCCTGGGCAGTCCAAAATACCCGGAGATCTTTAAGTCATTGATGCAGTTGGTGAGAACAACAAAAAACTTCCGGGAGTCCACCCAGCCTTTTTCCAATTATGCTTATCTCAGTATGAGAGATCGTCGTTTTGAAGAAGCAGCAAAAACATATGCTGAATTATTCTCCCTGAATGCAGACTGGATTAATGATATAATTTTCACATTTGGAGAAAAGGCATTCATTACGTATTATAATTCCAAACTGAAAGAAGGATATGACAACTTTCACAGCTTTGTAAAGATTGCCAAAGAAAAATCCACAGGATCCAGTGGACAACCTGCCCTTTATCCTCAATTGGCACGGCAGGCTTACAATAATCTGCTTTTTACCAAATCCATTTCGCTGAAAGGAACGGAGAAAAGAAAAGAATCTTTCCTGAATGCAAACGATCCCAACATTACAAGGCTTTACAACCAATGGATTGATAAAAAACAACAGCTACTCCGCCAATACCTGAAAACGGATGACCCTTCCACAGTAGATACAGTAAACAAAACCAGCCAGGCTGAATTAAAGAAAATGCAGGATGATGTAACCCGCCTTGAAAACGAACTGACTAACAAAGCAAAAGATTTTAAGAAGTATTTAAAACTAACCCCACCTGATTGGAAAACGGTAAGAGATAACCTAAAAGAAGGTGAAGCGGCTATCGAGATGATCCGTTTTCAATGGAGGGACCAATTGTATTATTCAGATACCAATTATTATGCGGCTTACATTATTACCAAAGATAGTCAGCAACCTGAAATTGTATATCTGCCGGATGCTGCCGCAGACTTAGACAATAAATTTTATAAGCTGTATAAAAATAATATCAAGCTTAAATTAGACGACAAAGAATCGTTCAACCGTTTCTGGAAACCAATAAGCGAACAACTTAAAGGAGTTAAAAAAATATTTTTCTCTCCTGATGGCATTTACCATCTTATTAATATAGCCACATTGAAGAACCAGACCAGTGGCCAGTTTTTGCTGGACGAAATGGAAATTCAATATACTACCTCCGGTATGGATATAAACAGTGGAATTGCTGATAAAGAAATACGTACTGCTACTCTCTTTGGCAGACCATTGTATAAAACAGGTGCTTCAAGTACTGTTCCGGTTGCCGATGCCAACACAAGATCATTAGTAAGGTCTTTTAAAGATGCTGTTATTGCCGACCTGCCCGGAACTGAGGAAGAAATAATGACTATTAAAAAAGAAATGGACCTGAGTAAGATTGGCGTAACTACTTACCTGAAAGATCAGGCCACAGAAGATAAAGTTTATAAAATGCAGAGTCCGGGCATTTTACATTTTGCCACACATGGCTATTGGTCGCCTGCTGGTGATAACGCCACAGACGGTTATCGCACTTTTAATGCTATGGTTAATTCAGGCTTATTATTAACCGGTGTAGTTAATTATTACAGTTCATCGGTATATCCTGATACCTATGATGGCATACTCACTGCTTATGAAGCACAAAATCTTAATCTTGAAAACACTTCCTTAGTTATTCTCTCTGCCTGCGAAACAAGTTTGGGGTATTTAGATGCTGGCGAAGGAGTGTATGGTTTGCAACGGGCCTTCCGTGCTGCCGGTGCCAGCAGTATTATGACGAGCCTGTGGAAAGTAGATGATGTGGCTACCAGAGATTTTATGATAACTTTCTATCAGCACTATCTTAAAACGAAGGATAAAAATGCGGCATTTATTGTGGCACAAAAAACTATAAAAGAAAAATACAAACAGCCTTATTTCTGGGGAGCATTTGTAATGGTGGGAAAATAAATGCAGATACCTCATACATGGGTATAGCAAATAACAAAAAAAACTACTTAAGCTGGATACCGATATGAAGCAATCGCTGATTTATTTATACCACATAGGCACATTAGAAACATAGTTTTTCACATAGAAGCTTATGTGTGTATTTCTATTGTGTGCTATGTCACTATGTGGTTCCCATTTCAAGCTTGTTATACCAGATAGTCATTTCACTTAATCTATCGGGAAACAAATTTCCAGTGTACAGCCATTTCCGGGAGATGAAACGATATTTACTTTACCATTGTAAACATCGGCCCGGCTGATGATGTTAAGGAAGCCGATACCCTTTGTTGATTTATCAGAAGTGTCAAATCCCACTCCATCATCGCTTATTACGAGGTGAATGATATTATTTGCTTTGTTAATCATTATCTGCACTGATTTAGCATCTGCATACTTGATAATATTATTAGTCTGCTCCTGTATGATACGGAAGAGCATTAGCTTCTGGTCATCCAATAATTTTTCTTCCACTTTTTCATTGAATATAAACTCCACATCTAATTGCTGAAGCATTTTCATATTCCCAACAATATCACCCACACTTTCTTCCAACCCAACCGTTTTCACATTCGAAGTACTTAGTGACTTTGACAGTTTTCTTATTTCCTGCAAGGCCAGCAACTGGTATTCTATCGCTTTATCTAAAAGTTCGTTGGTTTGCTCCGGTATTCTTTTCGCCGTATCCATAAACAGTTTAGCACTCATCAGTATCTGGTTCACATTATCATGCAGTTCCCGGCTAATGTTTGTTTTTTCCTTTTCTTGTGCATCAATTGCTGCCTGTGTAATGTCTTTATGACGCTGTATCTGCTCTTCTATTAGTTGCTTTTCTAATTTTTTCTGTTCTGTCAAATCCTTAATAGCTCCTATTATCCGCACCGCCTTTCCTGCCTTGTATAAAATAACACCAGAGTCATAAAAGAATTTAAAGCTGCCGTCGGCACATTCAAACCGGTATTCATCATCCCATCGTTCCAATCCCTTCTCCACATAACTATTCAACTTATACTTCACTCTTTCCTGGTCATCAGGGTGCACTTTTTGAAACCACCAGTCGAGATTGGAATCAATTTGCTCCTGTGCATAGCCCGACAAACGACGGAAAGCACCGCTGCGGTAAATCATTTTTGAAGTAAGATCAATATCCCATATCGCATCCGTAGAAACTTTGGATACATGATAAAAACGTTCATTACTTTTCTTCAGCTCCTCTTCTGTTTTTTTTGAATCGGTAATATCAGAATACGATACCACTACTGCATAAGGTTCAAACTTTCCCGGTTGTATCAAAGCTTCCGAATTAATAGACACCCATACCAGTGTGTCATCGGGGTTTTGAATGCCCATTATCACATTGCGTTGTGGGAATCCTGTTTGCAAACTCACCATCGCCGGAAATTCTGTTAAGGGAAAAACAGATCCATCTGCCTTAACAGCTTTCCACGAAGGACTGACTAACACCTTCCCGATCATTTCATTTTCCGTAAAGCCAAATATTTGAGCACCCCGTTTATTACAAGCCTCTATTTTTCCATCTGCAGTAATCATCATTACACCCTGCGGCAAAGTATTCATTAATATTTCATACTTTTTCTTTGCTGCATCTATTTGAAGTTGCTGATTCTTTACATCATTAATGTTGTGGCTCACAATCATAATCGCCACCGGCTTATCATTTTCACCAATGATATAAGTGGCGGTAGTACGGAAATAGATTTGCTGCCCGTCAAATCGTTTGAACATCACTTCTCCACTCCAAAAATTTTTTTGAGAAAGATGACGTTTCAACTCATCAATACTTTCGTTTACAAAATCAATATCAACAAGATGAAAAATATTTTTGCCCATAGCACCGGGCTGACCGTGTAATGCTTCAGCAGCAGAATTCCAACCGGTGATATTAAAATCAAGATCAGTTTGTAAAACAGCATCATCGGGATAATTGAGTGCTGTGTTAGTAGTAAGCGAAGCTTTGTGAATAACAGACAAATGCTCCGTGCCCGCAGAACGTAAGGCGTTCGTTTTACTCATAGATATTGGTTAACAATTGATATAAACGTCGCTTCTTACAATTGATTGTGCAAAACGCAAT
>JBKJIX010000191.1:0-4527 GCA_046598205.1 Chitinophagaceae bacterium | reverse complement strand
ATGCCGTTACCGTTGTCGGTAACTCGTATCTCTACTTTGCCCCC
Source organism: Chitinophagaceae bacterium (assembly GCA_046598205.1). Classification (GTDB taxonomy): domain Bacteria; phylum Bacteroidota; class Bacteroidia; order Chitinophagales; family Chitinophagaceae; genus JJ008. Next base: position 4,483 of record JBKJIX010000191.1, on the reverse strand, counting down.
ATCTCCGCCAGTTGGCGGAGAGCCGAGTCTTTTGGTGGTGATAGTCACTATTGGTTCGTAGGGTTCAATACCCTCCGCCGGTTGGCGGAGATGGGGGTTTTTCTTTTTTTCATACACTGCATAAAAAGCATTGTTGAGTAAATTCAATACAACTCTTCCAATATCCTGCGGTATGATGTTGATGTTGCCAATTGAATTATCAAAATCGGTTTTCATTGTTGCGTTGAAAGATTTGTTCGCAGAATCCCGTGGATCTTTTGCCCTCAGACCATGATAACTCAACCGCAAATATTCATCACACAATGCATTGATATCTGTTGGTTCTTTTACACCGCTACTGCGTCTTGAATGTTGCAGCATACCTTTTACAATGGCATCGGCTCTTTTACCGTGATGGTTTATTTTTTCTTCGTTGCTCTTAATATCTTTTGCGATAGCTTTTGCATCTGAATAGTTTCCTTTTTCAATTTCTTGTTCCAATTCATCAGCCAGTTCTTGATTTACTTCCGAAAAGTTATTAACGAAGTTTAACGGGTTTTGAATTTCATGGGCAATGCCTGCAGTGAGTTCTCCAAGGCTTGCCATTTTTTCTGATTGGATGAGTTGAGATTGGGTGGACTTTAAATTACTCAATGTTTTTTCTAAAACTCCATTTGCTTTTTTCTTCTGGCGATTATTTCGATATAGAACCAAGGCAACCAACAAAAACATTCCAAGACCCCCAAGCAGAGCATAAGTTCTGATTTTGTTTTTTGCTTGTATACTTTCCTTTTCTAGTTCTTGCAAACGGAGTTGGTTATCAAAACCGATATTCTGAAATTGTTTTATTTTTTCTGAGCTGAGCAAACTATCCTGTGCAGCATTAGCCAGTTGCAGGTATAACAGCACACTATCCGTTTTGCCAAGGGTTTTATAAATATCAACGAACGTATTATATGCTTGAACATAACTAGAATTACGTCCTGTTTTTTTAATTATATCCAAGCCCGACCGGGCATAAAAAACTGCTGAATCATATTTACCGGTAACCTTAAAATAATTTGCGAGTGACAGATAAATATCTCCAAATGCTACTATATTATTCATTGCCTGGGCAGAAGCAAATCCTTTAAGATAATTTTGTTTCGCACTATCATACATATTTTTGCTCAAGTATATATCGCCAAGGGAATTGAGCGTACCTGACTGATATTTTCTATAACCAGATTTTTCCACATATACCAGCGATTCTTTAAAAAAAAACAAAGCGGAATCTATTTTTTTGTTTCTTAAATGAATTCTTCCGAGACTACTGTATACCAGAGAAAGTATTGTATTATCGTTTATAGATTTAGCAATTTGAAAGCTGTGCATGACAGAACTCAATTCCTTTTCAAAATTTTCTGTCACCGTAAATACGGAAGTCATGTCGTGTAAAATTGCTGCATGCATGCTTAACCTTGCCAATCTCGGAGAGGTACTGTTTGTGAATTTTGAAATATGCCATATATTTTGTTCAGTAATTTTATCTTCTACCAAAGCCAATGCCTCGTTAAACGCTTTAATCGACTGAACATATTTTCCCTGACTATTGGAAATGATAGCATACAAATCCAGCCCATCTGCTTCCCATATTTTTAAATTTAGTTTTTTAGCAAGTGGAATATCTTTCTGAATAAAATACATGGCACTGTCTAAGCTGATATCAAGAAAGTAAAGGGCAAGTTCCCTGTACGCAGCCATTTTTAGTGTATCATTAATATTCTGAGTTAGAGAAATCTGTAAACTATCTGCTTCCTTTTTTGTTGGTTCAAGAAATAACGGATTTATCTGTGCTTTTGAACAGACAGGCAGCAATAAAAGGAATACTATTTTTATGAATGATTTCATTTGGTTGTTTTATATTACAGGAAATTGTATAGTAAATGTTGAGCCTTCACCCTCCTTCGTCTCCACTTTCAATTCTCCACCATGTGCTTTTACAATATCATAACTTAAGCTCAAACCTAAGCCTGTTCCTTGCCCTGTTGGTTTGGTGGTAAAAAATGGTTGAAAGATTTTATCCAATACTTTTTGAGGAATGCCGTTACCGTTGTCGGTAACTCGTATCTCTACTTTGCCCCCATCCCCTAAAGGGGAGCCGAGTCTTTTGGTGGTGATAGTCACTATTGGTTCGTAGGGTTCAATACCCCCCGGCACCTGTCCCGATGGATTCGGGAGGGGGTGAGGGCTTTTCTTTTTTTCATTCACCACATAAAAAGCATTCGTCAGTAAATTCAACACCACTCTTCCAATATCCTGCGGTATGATATTTAGTTTTTCAAGCGATGCATCAAAATCAGTTTTCATGATGGCATTGAAAGATTTATCTTTTGCCCGTAAGCCATGATAACTCAACCGCAGGTATTCATCACACAATGCATTGATATCGGTCGGCTCTTTTGCACCGCTACTGCTACGGCTGTGTTGCAACATGCCTTTTACAATATCTCCTGCCCGTTTACCATGATGATTTATTTTTTCTAAATTCTGTTTTAAATCCTGTGCAATTTGTTTTGCATCTTCTATATTCCCTTTCGCCATCTCCTCATTCATTTCATCTACCAACTCAGTGCTTACTTCACTAAAATTGTTGACGAAATTTAACGGGTTTTGTATTTCATGGGCAATACCTGCGGTGAGCTCACCAAGGCTTGCCATTTTTTCTGATTGGATAAGTTGCGTTTGGGTGGATTTCAATTCTGTTAATGCATCTTCTGCCCTTTTCTTTTCTGTTTGCAGTTTTATTAAATCTTCTTCTGCCTGCTGTGCATGTGCTTCTGCAATTTTCAAATCATTGAAACGGGTAAATGTAAGATTGAATACTGCCGCAAAACGTTCCAGCAATTGTAAGGTATCAGTTCCCTGTCCATCGGGTGAAGCCATCCCAATAAAACCTTTGGAGAAATATGCTACACTCTGCACCCGTCTTTTTTGTGTTAGGCCACCTTTGAAAGGAATGTGCATCACTTCATTCAGATAATGAAAATAATCTTCCAGCTCCTTTCCCTCCATATCCACTATTACCGATTTTTCTTTTGCCGCCCAGCCGTCGTACAGTTTTTTTACAGATGCATTTTCATTTTTATTAAACATAAACTTTTGGCCCACCCGTGTACCATCTTCATCTGTTGCCCACATTTCCATATCACCGCTTTCATTTTTCACTATACCGATGTATAAACGGTTTGGCTCAATACCGAGACCAATGAGTTGTTTAAATACTTCGGCGGCTGTTTCGGCAAGCTCATTACTCGACTGCATGGCCATTGTGCGACTTCTCACTCTTTCCAATGCGGCTTCAATCTTTGCTTCTTTTGCCTGTGCTTCTGCTTTTTGTAGGTCGAGGAAACGGGTATAGGTTCCATCAAAGACTATAGCGAATCTTTCCAGTAATTTAATTGCATCTTCCGAAAGCGATATTGGTGTTGATATAGCAAGATGCCCTTTTGAAAAGAAGGCGGCTGTTATAACCCGTCTGCCCTCTGTATCCTTACTCTTAATATTTAAGCCAGTCATTTTATTACGGTACGACAGCCACCCTTCAAGTTGTTTATCTTTAAGATCAACAACAAAAGATTTTTTCTTTTCCTTCCATGCATTTGCAAGTGGCTTTAATAGAGTTGGCTCATCCATACTTAAGTTAAATGACTTGTTTTCAAGTGCACCACTGCCCGCCCAATCTGTAACACGGAATTCAATTTCATTTTCATGATAGATGCCAATGGTGAACTGAATAAGATTTTCTTCCCCCATTTTTTTAAACTCCCGGAAAAGAACGGCCGCCGTTTCCGACAGTTCATCGCTATGCTGCATAGCCAGCGTTCTGCTTCGCACTTTTTCCAATGCAGCTTCAATCTTTGCTTCTCTTGCCTGTGCTTCTGCTTTTTGCAAGTCGAGGTACCTTCGATAGGTTTGACCAAACACTCCGGCAAAACGTTTGATTACTTTTGAATGCACCTCAATAATCGGTTCGTCAGTAAAAGCAAATACTGCACCATCAGGGAAAAAGAAATCACTATGAAATTCTTTTGATGGAAGTGATTTGATATCAAATTTAATATGGTAATACTCTGATTTGTTAATCGCCTCGTAATAGTGTTTCAAATCATCGTCGAGCAAATTGTATTGATAAAAAGATTCCTTCGCTTCCCAGGCTTTATAGGCTGAACTCAGCAATTTATGAGAATTCAGATTCAGTCTTCCGATGATCAAAGTAGCTTTCCCTTCAGGATTCGATTTTGCCGTCCACACTTCCGCAGCATCTTTACTATTGAAGATTAATATACCACAACGATTAGTGTAAATACCGAGGTTAACAAATTCAGCAAACATAGTAGCCACCGTATCACCCACATCCTTACTGTTGTGCATAGCCATTGTTTTACTCCTCACTCTTTCCAATGCCGCTTCTATCTTTGCTTCTCTTGCCTGTGCTTCTGCTTTCTGCAAATCCTGGTAGCGA
>JBKJIX010000109.1:0-5984 GCA_046598205.1 Chitinophagaceae bacterium | reverse complement strand
TATATTGCCCGCATCATTCAGTGGTGAAGAATCTGTACCACAAACAGGCGGTAGCTATTATTCTGATGTGAGGGATGAAGCCATTGCATTAAACGCCTTGATTGATGTGGACCCCGGTAATGCACAGATTGGTACGATGGTAAAACATGTGGCCGATAAATTAAAAGCCAGAAGATACCTGAGCACACAGGAAAGAGCATTTGCTTTTCTTGCCCTTGGTAAACATGCAAAGGCGGCCAACAATTCTACAGCCACTGCCGAAATAAAAGTAAATGGTAAAACAATTGCCAAAGTAGACGGTGGCCAGTGGACAGGTGATATGAAAGCCCTGGGTAATAATAATAATGTAGAGATAACTACAAAGGGCAATGGTCGTTTGTATTATTTCTGGCAGGCCGAAGGCATCAGTGCCAGCGGCGCATACAAAGAAGAAGACAGCTACCTGAAAGTAAGAAAACGTTTCTACGACAGGAATGGTAAAGCGATTACGATAAACACCTTTAAGCAAAATGATCTGATCATTATCGGTGTTACACTGGAACGTTCTTTCAACACACCGATAGAGAATGTGGTTATTACCGACCTGTTACCTGCCGGTTTTGAAATTGAAAACCCAAGAACAAAAGAAATACCGGGTATGAACTGGATAAAAGATGCTTCCACACCAACCGCATTGGATGTACGGGATGACCGTATCCATTTCTTTGTGGATGCCAATAGTAATAAACAAACTTATTATTATGCTGTCCGTGCCGTATCACCCGGTAATTATAAAATGGGACCGGTAAGTGCCGATGCGATGTACAATGGAGAATATCATTCTTATAATGGAGCTGGGGTGGTGAGAGTGGTGCAGTAAGAAGTTTACGGTTGCCAACCTTCAAAAGGTTGGCAACCGTTGATTGTAAGAGCTGATGCGATGTACAACGGCGAATATCATTCTTATAATGGGGCTGGGGTGGTGAGAGTGGTGCAGTAAAAAACAATTAAGTATGCCACGATTCTAAATCGTGGCATACTTATAAATAATATAAATTAAAGCACTTCATGTCCGGCAGCTTCCTGTAGTAACATAAACCAATCTTCCCGATCAATTTTTAAAGATGCTGCATTTAAAGCAGATATTAAACGTTCAATCCTGGTTGTTCCCATTACCGGAATGATTACTGAGGGATGCATGAAAAGAAAAGAAAGTAGAATCTGATCAATTGTACAATTGTATTTATTTGCCAGTTGACCGGCTATTGCTATAATTACTTTGTTTTTTTCATCAACAGTAGCCTTCATCAGCCCGCCTCCTCCTAAGGGACTCCAGGCCATTGGGCGAATTCCAAGCTCAATACATTGGTCAAGTTGACCGTTGTAGAATGAATCTATTTTCAAAACAGAAATTTCGGTTTGGTTATATTCTACCGGAAACCGTGAGTGAAGCAGGGAAGTCTGGGAAGCCGAAAAATTCGAAACTCCAAAATGTAATACCTTTCCCTGTTTTTTTAATTTCGTAAATGCTTCAGCTATTTCATCTGGATTCATTAAGGGATCGGGGCGGTGTATCAGCAAGATGTCAAGGTAATCCGTTGCCATGTTTTTTAATGATTGTTCGACAGAACCAAGAATATGTTTTGCAGAAGTATCATACGACTTAATTAAATGATCAGGTCTTTCAGCACTTATCATTTTGATACCACATTTGGTTATCAGTTGCATCTTGCTTCTTAGGGATGCATTTTGGTTCAGTACCTTTCCAAATTCTGCCTCGGTAGTATAGCCTCCATAAATATCGGCGTGGTCAAATACGGATATACCGGCGGCGATGCATTCTTCAATCAATTTTTGATACCGTGCAGTGGAAAATTTTTCACCCCATTGACCCCAGTTCATGCATCCCGCAATCACCGGTGATATTTGTAGATTGTTGTTCATAGAAATAAAAATAAAAAAAGTCCGGCTCTTTCGAACCGAACTTATTAAAGCTTCTTCATCCCGATAGTACTGAGCTTGTCGAAGTATCGGGACGTTATTAATTAATATTAATAATCGTTACTGATTCCACCGCTGCCGCCACGGTCACGATTGTAACCGCCGCCGCCGCCACCACCGCTTTTACCTTTGTAGCCGCCGCCACCGCCGCTGCCACCACCTTTGTAGCCGCCGCCACCGCCGCCGCCATATCCGCCGCCGCCGCCGCCGAAGCTTCTTTTCTTGAAGCCGCTGCCGCCGCTACCACCACCTTCCGGTTTAGGACGACTTTCGTTAACTACGATGTTACGACCGTCAACTTCGGTACCATTCAAAGCAGCAATAGCCGCTTGTGCCTGTTCGTCGTTGGCCATTTCCACAAAACCAAAGCCTTTGCTGCGGTTAGTGAATTTGTCGTTAACAATTTTAGCCGAAACTACTTCACCATGTGAAGCAAAAAGGTTGGCCAGCTCCTGGTCTTTCAGGTTCCAACTGAGGTTTCCTACGTAAATGTTCATTTTGAGAGGTTTTAAAAAAAAATAAAAGTGTCAACAGTAAACAGTAACCTAAGAACATTATACGGTTTTCGAAACGTTCAGGACTTGTGAAACTGAAAGAGCACCAAATGCAGAACAAAATAACGGAATTTTTTCCCACATCTGGACAAATTTTTGCCACAGAAGCATCCGAAAACCGGAAAATTTCCTTAAAGACCTGATTTTTAGCTGATAACACTTAAAGGTAGCAAATAGATTTACAGAAAATACGGCGGGGAACAAGGTTGCTGGCTTCGAAACTGCCAGTTTTATTCACAATGGAATAAAAAAAAGTCCCTCCAATAATAGAGAGACTTTTTAAATAGGTTCGAAAATATTATTCAGCTACTACTTCAAATTCAACCTCAGTTGACTTGCCATTACCAAAATCAATGGTGGCTTTGTAAGTACCCAGCTCTTTTACTTCATCAGCAATAGAGATCTTTCTGCGGTCAATTTCATACCCTCTTTGCTCCCGGATTGCACGGCTGATTTGCAGAGAAGTTATGCTGCCGAATATTTTACCACTTGTTCCTGTTTTGGCACCCAGCTTTAATGGAGCTTCAGCCAATTTAGCAATTACATTATTCACTTCTGCAAGCATTTTATCTTCTTTCTTTTTCACTTGCTTCATTCTCTCTTCTAATTGCTTCTTATTGCTGGAGCTGTTTTCAACAGCCAGTTGACGGGGCAGTAAATAATTACGGGCATAGCCGTTCTTTACTTTTACTACTTCGTTTTTGCCACCAAGATTATCTACATCCTGAATTAAAATGATTTCCATTGTTCTCTTTTTGTTCACCAACCCAGTTTTGCTTTTCAGCTACACTGTCTTTCCGGTGATACCGGAAGTTAGGGTGAGGTTATTTTAAAAGGTCTGTTACGTAAGGCAGTAATGACATCTGACGGGCTTTTTTTACCGCATCAGAAACTTTGCGCTGAAACTTCAGGCTGTTTCCAGAAAGGCGGCGGGGTAATAATTTTCCCTGCTCGTTCAGAAATTTTTTCAAAAACTCTACATCTTTGTAATCAATGTAGCGGATTTTATATTTTTTAAAGCGACAGAATTTTTTTACTCTTTTGTCTGCTTTAATGGCGGTCAGATATTTTATTTCATTTTTTGCCATGGCTTATACCTCCGCTAATTTTTCAGTTCCGGTTTTAGCGCCACTTTTCTTTCTTGCATTATACTCGACGGCGTATTTATCGAGTTTAGTGCACAAATGACGAAGTGCTGCTTCGTCACGGAGTAATTGAATTTTCAATTTCTCATTAAAATCAGATGCTGCAGTGTACTGAAGCACCCAATATAATCCCGTTGTTTTTTTCTGGATCGGGTAAGCCAATGATTTCAGTCCCCAGGGATTTTCAGCCACAATAGAGCCACCTGCATCGGTGATCAGCTTCGCATATTTTTTTTGCTCAGCCTTAAACTCCTCATCGCTCAAAACAGGGGTAAAAATCACCATCAATTCGTAATTGTTCATTTTACCTGTTTAAAGTGTTTAATTCGATTTATCCGCCATAGCCTTTGCGAAGGCGGGTTTATCCCAATGGACATTCCGCATTGTGCGAAAAGAATCTGCGAACACAGATTTGGGGCGGCAAAGATAGGAGTTTAGACCCAGAATCAGGTGGTCATTTTTGAATAATTTTTGACGCTTGAAGTAGCTTCTAAACCCCGGCTTATACCGGCAATTACATTGTGTGTGCCCTGCGAAGGTACTGTAATGATGAGAGTCGGCCTCTCACTAACGATGACGGACATTGTTAGTAAACCACCTGAAGGTGCTGGCGAAGTAATAAGCTGGTGCTGAGCGTTCAGGTATAGTTCTTTCACTTCGAGTGAAAACTGGTGAGTGTACAAAAGATGAATACGGATGAACCGCTGGTTGACGTCCCGATAGTTGCAATATGGTATCAGAAAGGATGAGTTACAAGGGAGTCCTGATAAGTGCTGCGGTAGTAAACCGTTGCTGGCAGCATGATACCCGGGATAAAGGCGGCATGATTTGTACACAGGCGTTACAGTGCAACAGGGGAGAGCCAATAGTTGCGTGAGAGAAAACTCAAGGTGGAATCACCATCAAGATGATTATCGATGTAACTGTTGGCAGTCAGACCAGTTCATAGTAGTGATGATATTGTATGAAAGTACAAAGGAGCGAAGGGACTGGCAGTTATGAAGATTGTTGATGATAGGTACAACCCCGATTCATCGGGGAAGGATACCATTAAAAGCAACACGAAAGAAGATGCGATTAAAGATTGAGAAACATCAAGTGTGGCAGGCGTACAAACATGTACGTATGAACAAAGGCACACATGGTGTTGATGAACAAGACTGGGAACTGTTTGACCGTAAACGGTATCACAACCTGTACATTATCTGGAACAGGTTGAGCAGTGGTGCGTATTTTCCAAAACCTGTACGCCGGGTAATGATACCCAAGTCAGGTGGAGGAGAACGACCATTGGGCATACCAACAGTAAGCGACCGTATAGTACAGGAAGTGTTGCGACAGATACTTGAACGGTATCTTGAACCGCATTTTGATGTCAACAGTTATGCTTATCGTAAAGGAAAGAATGCTCACCAGGCCATTGATGAATGCCGCTACCGCACCGATTATTACAGTTGGGCAGTAGATGTAGACATTAAAGGTTACTTTGACAGCATCCCGCATGATAAATTGATGCAGGCGGTAAAGTATTACTGCCCGGGATTGAAATGGCTGCACACTTACTTGTGGCGCATCCTTAAAGCTCCTGTACAAATGCCCGATGGCAGTATGCAGCAAAGTGATAAAGGAGTTCCGCAGGGCGGTGTAATAAGTCCGTTGTTATCCAATTTGTACTTGCATGTTATGTTTGATGGATGGATAGGCAAACAGATAAGAGCAAAATTTGCTTTTGAGCGTTATGCCGATGACATCATCATCCACACAAGCAGCGAAGCAGCAGCGATATTTATTCTCAAAAGGATAAAAGAGAGGTTTGCTCAATGCGGATTGGAACTTCATCCACAGAAAACAAAACTGGTACAAACTGAAAACAGAAGCAATGAGGTAGTAAATAAAAGCTATGCACAAAGCTTTGAGTTTTTGGGTCATCAGTTCCGTAAGAAGTTGGTGAAAGTAAAAGATGGCAGCATGAAGCTGTTATATACAGCAGTGTTATCATCAAAATCAAAACAGCGTATGCTGACACAGGTGAAGTATGCAAAGCTGCATCGCAGAACAGACCGGATAGAACTATTAGCCAAAGACCTTAATGAAAAGGTAAGAGGTTGGATAAGCTATTTTGGAAAGTATGCGGGAAGCAGTATGCACAGCATCTATGCACATATCAATCGCAGGTTAGTAAAGTGGTGTATGTGGAAGTATCGGAAGTTCAAGCGGCAGGCCATTGGTTGGTTGTACAGCAAATGGCAGGAGAAACCCATGCTGTTTGCGCACTGGCAACAAACCAGATGGTTCTGTTATTATA
>JBKJIX010000106.1:0-21388 GCA_046598205.1 Chitinophagaceae bacterium | reverse complement strand
GGAGTTGAGGAAGTCTCAAAAGTAAAATGAACGCTTTGAGAATTGCTTAAACTAAAACTTTCTCCATCACCTTACCGAATAAAAAGAGGCTGTCCCGTACTTTTGAGACAGCCTCTTCTTATGAATATTATTTGTTGAAATTGATTCTTGAGTATCCTTTTGGAGTCAAATATTCAAAGGAGAACACAAATGATAAAATTATACGGCAAAAGATGTTCCGCAGCCGCAAGTAGTGCTTGCATTAGGGTTTTTAAAAGTAAATCCTCTGTTGTTCAGGCCATCCTGCCAGTCCACCTGCATACCATATAAATACATCTCATGTGCTTTGTCCATAATGCAGGCAATACCATCTATTTCAAAATGGCTGTCATTTTCTTTAGGCTGATCAAATCCAAGTATATAAGTCATACCTGAGCAACCACCGCCCTTCACACCTACTCTTAACTTTTGAGTGGTGTCAAAACCGTCAGCCGCCATCAGTTTTCTTATTTCAATAATAGCTCCGGCAGTTAAAGTAACCGGTGTTGTCATTGTTGTTTCCATACTACAAAACTAAATATTCTTTTGCACCCATAGCAATGTGGTATTTCCGATAAAAGAAATTTAACTAAAGCCCATATTTTCCTCTTTATATTGATTCTCAATTACTACACCTTAAATCCCAATACCCTTTCCTATTTTTGCCGAAACATTTACAATTCATCCATGAATTCAACCGACATCAGCATTATCCTTTCCGTAACTGCTATTATTCTTGCCCTGTTTGCCGTTTTTGCCCACAAACTCAAACCACCAGTTAAGTGGCCGGCCGCAAAATTTGACAGTATGCCTATGCAGTTGCAGGCTTATGAAAGATTAGTGCTATTAACCGAAAGAATTGCTCTTCCTAACCTTATCAGCCGTCTTAGCCAGCCGGGTATTTCTGCGTATGAAATGAAAATCATTCTGACAGAAAACATTAAGCAGGAATTTGACTACAACAGTACACAGCAATTATACGTAAGTCAGGTAAGCTGGGATGCCGTTCGCAACCTGAAAGAGCAAAACATTATGGTGATAAACCAGGTATCTGGTACATTGCCCCCAACGGCATCGGCAGCAGATTTGAATAAAAAAATATTGGAAGTATTGATGTCGCAGCCCAATGGTGCCTTGCATGAACTGGTGGCGCAAGCATTAAATTATGAAGCAAAAAAAATAATGAAATAGTGCTGGTTACTTAAAGTTCGTAAAGTCATTTTATGGCCGGAGATAATAAAAAAACAACCGACTCAGGAATAGAAATAAAACCAGTTTATTCTGTTGCAGATTTACCTGCAGATGATTACGAACAACCAGGAACATTTCCCTTCACAAGAGGTGTGCAGCCTGATATGTACCGGGGAAAACTATGGACGATGCGGCAGTACGCCGGTTTTTCCACCGCTGAAGAAAGTAATAAGCGATACCATTATTTATTATCCCAAGGAGTAAGTGGGCTAAGTGTTGCATTTGATTTACCTACTCAAATCGGTTATGATAGTGATCATGCATTGGCAGAAGGTGAAGTAGGAAAAGTAGGCGTAGCGATTGATTCTTTGGAAGATGTACAAACATTGTTCAACGGCATTAAGCTGGAAGATGTAAGTACTTCCATGACGATTAATGCAACAGGGTTCATCCTCCTTTCTTTTTATGTGGCATTGGCGAAACAGCAAGGTGCTGATTTGAAAAAAATTAACGGCACTATACAAAATGATATTCTGAAAGAATATGCCGCCCGGGGCACTTATATCTATCCGCCTAAACCTTCTATGCGCATCATCACCGATATTTTTGAATGGTGCGGCCAGGAAGTACCTAAGTGGAATACAATCTCCATATCCGGTTATCATATCCGGGAAGCAGGCAGCACCGCCGTACAGGAAATAGCTTTCACCCTTAGCAATGGTAAAGCTTATGTAGAAGCTGCATTAAAAAAAGGATTAGACATCAATGTATTTGGTAAACGCCTTTCCTTCTTCTTTAATGCACATAATAATTTGTTTGAGGAAGTGGCCAAGTTTCGGGCAGCAAGAAAAATGTGGGCCAAAATAATGAAAGACCTCGGTGCTACTGACCCTAAAGCTATGATGCTTCGTTTTCATACACAAACGGGTGGCAGCACTTTAACAGCGCAGCAACCCCTGAATAATATTGCAAGAGTTACAGTACAATCATTAGCTGCCGTTCTTGGTGGTACACAATCATTACACACTAATGGATATGATGAAGCATTAAGCCTGCCAACAGAAGAAGCAGCGAGAATTGCTTTACGTACTCAACAGATCATCGCCTTTGAAAGCGGTGCTCCTGATACTGTTGATCCATTGGCCGGTTCTTATTTTGTAGAATCATTAACCCATGAAGTAGAAGAAACTGCCTGGAAACTGATAGAGAAAATTGATGCAATGGGTGGCAGCGTTTCTGCTATTGAACAGGGATTTATCCAGAATGAAATTGCAAAAAGTGCTTACGAGTACCAACGTAATATTGAAACCGGTGAGAAAATAATTGTTGGCGTTAACAAATTTGAAATTGACAAGGAAACACCGATTCCTGCATTTAAAATAGATGATTCCATCCGGCAGGTGCAAGCTGAAAAGTTGAGAACTTTGCGAAGCAACCGGAATCATGCCAAGGTAGATCAATTGCTCCAGCTATTAAACGACAAGGCCAGCAGCGGTGAAAACATGATGCCTACTGTGGTGGAGGCCGTTGAAAATAAATGTACTCTAGGGGAAATTGCCGATACGCTGAGGGAGGTGTATGGGGAGTACAAATAAGGTTATCTACACCAGGTACTTCTCAAAAAATTCCCGGCAGTTTACAACTTCAATAGTAGAAAAATAAAAATCATTCTGGTCTTCTGTAATAATACAATTGCATTTACTTTCGACAGCAGCATAATATTCCAGGCCGTCTTCAAAATCATGAATAGCTTTATTATTCACCGTTTTCTGAACTGCATTGGCTGTGACAGGTGAAATAGAAAGTTTTTGACTCAGCAGACCGATTTTCTGTCTTGCCGTTTTTTTATTTTTCTTTTGGGTAAAATAAAAGGCAATAGCGAGGCACAAAGGAGACGTAAACACTTCAAAGTTCTTATTATCGGCAAGGCTGATTATCCTGGATGAGTGACTGAATAACGGATACTCCTTGTTCAGTACGGACACTAATATATTTGCGTCAAGAAATACTCTCATTTTCTGGAAGTAAAGTACGCCGCCTTGGTATCTTTTCTGGCTCTCTTTTTAGTTTGATAAACAGCCTGCCCTTCTGACACTACACTTACCCAGTCTGAAATGGGCAAATCTTCAAGAGAAGAATAGTTATCATTTGTGGTTTTTTGCAGCAGGAACTCAACCAGTCTTGATAGGCTGATATTATTTTTTTCAGCAAAGCGTTTTGCCCTGTTCACAACGCCTTCGTCAAAACTTAATGTAACTTTAGCATCCATATCTTTCTTTTCACCAAAAATAACATTTTATACGTATAAAATAAATTTTTTGTACGTATTTTTATTAAGCCATTGTTCTACAAAGGTTAACCTTTACTGGTAACATAATTTTAATAGTATGAAACGATTATTTCGCCACCTATTTATCCCTATTGCTCTAGCGTCAACCTGCCTTGATTCAACCGCCCAAAGCCCTTCCTTCGTTTCCGATAGCCTCGATAGTTATATTGAAAGAGGAATGAAGCAATGGCAAATACCGGGATTATCAATTGCTATAGTTAAAGATGGAAAAATCATTCTGCAAAAAGGGTATGGTGTGAGGGAGTTGGGGAAAGATGATAAAGTAGATGAAAACACCTTATTCATTATTGCCTCCAATTCTAAACTTTTTACAGGTACGGCAGTTGCCAAATTAGATGTTGAAAAAAAACTTTCACTGAATGATAAAGTAACACAGTATATCCCCTGGTTCAAACTATATGATAGCAATTCAACAAGATTAGCAACGGTAAAAGATATGCTTTGCCACCGGCTCGGCACCAAAACCTTCCAGGGAGATTTTACTTTCTGGGATTCCAACCTGCCAAAGGATTCTATTGTATGGAAAATGAGATACCTGAAACCTAATGGACAATTCAGGCAGGATTATGGTTATTGCAATTCTGCATTTTTAGTGGCCGGACAAGTATTAGAAAAAGTAACCGGGAATGCCTGGGAAAACTATGTACAGGATAATATTCTTACACCCCTTGGTATGAGCAACACTTATATGAATACGGCAGGGCTTTCAAGTCGAAATAATGTTGCATCGCCTCATAACAACCTGTACACCCCACTCACTAAAATCCCTTTTGACAATGTTGATAATCTTGGACCAGCCACAAGTATGGTGAGTAATGTAAAAGACTTAACAAAATGGCTGTTGCTCCAATTAGACAGTGGCCGCTATGAAGGTAACCGGATTTTGCCATGGGAAGTATTGCAAAAAACAAGAGATATTAATATCCTTACCGGCAGTCGTAAATCAACGGTGTACCCAACCCATTTCCGTGGATATGGCCTGGGCGTTAATGCTACTGATTATAACGGCCGACAGGTGTACTGGCATACCGGCGGAGCCTTTGGCCATGTTACCAATGTTTGCTTTGTACCGGAAGAAAATTTGGGTATCACCATTCTTACTAATAATGATAACCAGAATTTCTTTGAAGCATTACGTTACCAGCTATTGGATGCGTATCTGGGTGTTGTTTATACAGACCGCAGCAAATTTCAATGGGGTTTTTATGTGCAAGGGAAAAAAGAAACCGATAACCAGGTAGCAGCATTAAAAAAGAGAGTTGACAAAAAGAATGTGCCTGAAATAAAACTGGAAGAGTTTACCGGCGATTATTTTAATACGGTGTATGGGAAAATAACTATCCGCAAAAGTGATAACAATCTTATCTGTCATTTTCAGCACCACCCCGATTTGATTGGTACAATGGAATATATGGATAACAATGAATTTCGTGTTACCTATTCTAATATTGGTTATGGTATTTATCCTGCGAAGTTTTCGCTGAAAAATGGGAAGCCGATAGCCGTCGAAGTTCAGGTCAACGATTTTGTGGAAAGCGATAGCTATCTATTTGTAAAAGACCCGGGAGGAATAATTATCCGTTAAGCTTTTTTAGTCCAACCATCTTTTAATGTAACCGTCCGGTTGAAAATAATCCGGCTGGCACTGGTGTCTATATCTAAACAAAAATATCCTTTGCGGATAAACTGGTAGCGGTCATCAAACTTAGCTTTTGCCATTGCCGGCTCGGCAAAAGCAGTTGAAACAATTTTCAGTGAATCAGGGTTCAGGTATTCCTTAAAGTCGCCATCTTCATCAGTCGGGTCTTCTACTTTAAACAATCTGTCATATTCTCTTATCTCTATTGAAATGGCTGTCTTTACACTTACCCAATGCAACGTTCCTTTTACATTTATACCACTGGTATCGCTTCCACTTTTACTTTCAGGAATGTAAGTACAATTAAGTTGAGTAATATATCCAGCAGCATCTTTAATTACTTCCTCGCATTTAATAATATAAGCAGACTTCAACCGCACCATTTGGCCCGGAGCTAATCGAAAATATTTTTTAGAGGGCACTTCCATAAAATCATCCTTCTCCACATAAATTTCTTTACTGAAAGGAATTTCTCTTGTTCCGCCATTGGGGTCTTCCGGGTTGTTTTCACTATGCAGTATCTCATCATCTCCATTGTAATTAGTGATCACAATTTTGAGAGGATCAAAAACCACCATTCTACGTAAAGCAATTTTATTTAAATGCTCCCGCACACAAAATTCAAGTAATCCAATATCAGCTATGTTCTCTCTTTTGGCGATTCCCGCCCTGTCACAAAACTCACGGATACTTTGTGCTGTATAGCCCCTTCTTCTCAGACCGGTAATTGTAGGCATCCTTGGATCATCCCATCCGTTTACATGTTTTTCGGTAACAAGTTGCAGCAGTTTTCTTTTGCTCATTACCGTATAATTAATATTCTTCCGGGCAAACTCGTATTGATGTGAAGGATAAATTTCTAATTGCTCAATTAACCAATCATATAATTCCCCGTGTGGTACAAATTCCAGTGTACAAATAGAATGTGTTACTTCTTCTATCGAATCGCTTTGTCCATGTGCAAAATCATACATTGGATAGATGCACCACTTATCGCCGGTGCGATGGTGATGGGCATGTTTGATGCGATAAAGAATTGGATCTCTCATTAGCATATTAATATGACCCATATCAATCTTAGCCCTAAGTGTGCGGCTGCCATCAGGAAATTCGCCGTTTTTCATTCGTTCAAATAAATCCCGGCTCTCGGTTATGCTGCGGTTCCTGAAAATACTATCTCTGCCCGGCTCTGTTGGGGATCCCTTCAAAGAGGCCATTTCATCCGATGTACTGTCATCTACATAAGCAAGTCCTTTATCAATCAACTTTAAAGCATATTCAAACAACTGATCAAAATAATCACTTGCATATCTTTCATTCTTCCATTCAAACCCCAGCCACTTTACATCTTCTTTAATACTTTCCACATATTCTGTCTCCTCTGTAACAGGATTCGTATCATCAAATCGCAGGTTAGTATAACCCGGATACTTTTTTGTAAGCCCAAAATTTAAACAAATGGTAGTAGCATGACCGAGATGTAAATATCCATTTGGCTCCGGTGGAAAACGGGTAACAATAGTTTTATACTTACCGCTTGCCAGGTCATTTTCGATAATTTCCTCAAGGAAATTAAGGCTGCGTTCCTCTTTTTTTACTTTTTCTGACATAGTGTACAAAGGTAAGGAAATGAATGGGTTGAATGAATACCCGGGTATGTTGAAAATCTTTTGAAAGTTGGTCGTTTATTTAAAGAACAACGCAACCTCTTATTTACAATTTCAATCTATATTGCACTAAAATAACCTATGACCCGTCTCTTTCAATTATTGATGATTCTTCTATTCCCTCTTTTGTCTTTCGGCCAGGAATGGAAAACTTTTACAGATACCGCCGGAAGGTTTACCGCAAAATACCCACAAAGCTGGACCAATAAAGTAAAAGAAGGTAACCGGGTTTTCTTCACCTCGCCTGCTGACACTGCAACAGACAACTTTTTTGAAAACATTAATGTCAATGTAACCCAGAAGGCAGGTTACGGTACAGAGATAAAAATAAAAGACCTGTTTCCAACCGTTACCAATGGTATTAAAAAACAGTTTACTGACTTCAAACAAGAAAGTCTTAGCTATTTTAAGTGGAACAACATGGACGCCGCTGAAATAATATATTCTGGCTATAACAAGCTTGATGAATCCCTTAAAGTTCGTACTCTCCAATGGTATTGCTTTTATAAATCACGGCTCTACATGGTAACCTTTGTGGCTAAAGCAGATAAGAATACGCATAATGAGACGGCCCGGAAAATAATGACCAGTATCATTTTTAAATAACCATCTTCACTTACTATCCACAAATCAGATTCGTTTCATTTTTTTGGGTATTTTTCAGCCCGATATGCAGTACCGGTTTCTTATTATATTAATATGTCTTTCATTTTCTGCTACTGCACAGGATGCAGTTAAAAAAGAAACCATTCCGCTGAAAGTGTATGGTCTTAATTTTCACTCTGGTGCCGTGCTTGTTCATAATCATGATGTGAAGAGTATTGAAAATGCCAAACCAAAAGGTTTTTCCTTCGACTTCTCAAAACAATTTATTGATTCTGCTTCGTATGCATATTGCAGAACCTATATCCGTAAAGGGTTTACTTTTTCCTTTTATGATCTGGGTACTCCCATTCTTGGCAATGGATTTATTGGCTCTTATTTTATAGAACCTGTTTATCGTATTGGAAAAAAATTTCAGTTCCAGTTTCGGGGAGATATGGGAGCAGGTTATTTTACCCACCCGTTCGACAGTGTTACCAATCCGCTGAACAATAATTATAGTCTGCACATTACTCCTTACCTGCATGTATCGGCAGGGTTTGGCTTTCGCATTACAAAAAAATTAGTACTGGAAGGGAATGCTAATTTCAATCACATATCAAACGGTAATTATAAAGAACCGAATGCCGGATTAAACTGGAGCACTTTCTCTGCAGCCCTGCTTTATTACCCGGATAATAACCGTTTACCAAAATACAACAAACCACCCCGCTATAAATGGAGGGAGCAAAAAGCAGGATTGGATGTGGGCCTGATGTATGTTCCGAAGCAAGGTTATCATAGAAAATGGAAAGCTACCAGGAACTATATGGCAGGAATGTTTGTAGTTGGTACTAAAAAGATAAGCCGTATCAGTGCATTTTCAGCAGGAGCAGAATTGTATTACAATAAATTTGTTGATGCCCCCGGTGTTGCTGCTGATAACAGCAAACCTGCAACATTAGCCTCTCTTTATTTCGGACATGAGTTTCTGTTCAATAAAATAATTTTCAGCCAGCAATATGGCCGGTACATTACTGATTACCCTGCTTTCTTTAAGTCTGCCACTTATCATAGGTGGGGATTAAGGTACAGGATAGGCAACCATCTGTTTGCCGGGTTTAATATGAAAGTACACAAGTTTACTGCTGACTTTATTGACCTGCGTTTGCAGTATAAAATATTCTAACGGCGGTTTCCCTCTTTATAATAAAAGCCACCTCATTGCTTTTTATTTCATAGTTGCAGTTAGAAGCCTGTTGTGCCTGAACATTTGTTGCTACAAACTCCGGTATCTCTTTCCTGGCTGATAATGGTGTCTTAGTTTGTGCTTCCCATTTTTCTTCTGTTGGAATATCAATATAAAATATACAATTACCTCCACCCATTTCATGGTAGAATTCTATACGAATTTCATCATCAATATAAATGATAGTACCCGCCCTGAAGTTGCCTTCATATTCTATATGTCGAAAAAATATACGGGTGAGATGCTTATTGACCTTTTCCCGTAAAATCAAGTCTTCGTTCTCAATGATATTTCCAAATCCATCACGGTATTGAATTGGCAGCGATGATTTTTCTTTATCTTCTTTAACTATTGTATCAGGCTGCTTCTTCTTTAACACAACCCCTTCTTCAAATTTCTCAAAATAGACAAAATGCTGTTCGCCATTATTCCGGTCAATCTCAATACTGTATTGTCCGGGTGCTATCTCCAGTGTATCCCACAGAATTTGAATACTACCGCTCAACTTTTCAGCAACAGGCCACTCATCCACTACTTCTTTATTATTATTTAGCAACCGCATATTTTCATACTCCCGGCCTGGATGAGTAAGCCAGATTATCAACTGCTGGCAATCCGGGTAGTGAACAAACCGGATATTGCTTTCTTTCAATTCGATGAACTCAACATCCGTTTTATTTTCTGTGAAAGCCGTGTGCTTGTTTTTAATTTTTACAATTTCTATAATCCCAAAGTATGATTTCACCTGTTCCTGAGTTTACAATGAATGTAATAGCAATTAGACATTAAAAATACATTTTACACACGGATGACACGGATTGGAAAGATAAACACAGATTATTTTGATAAATCAAAATTCTGAATTTCCGCGTAGCAGAAAAATCTGTGTTTATCCGTTTAGTCAGTGTCATCGTCCGACGCCATAGGCTAAGGCCGACGGCGTCCGTGTGCAAAGTCCTGCTTAATAAACTCCTTGACCAGTTTACTTTTAAAGTCTACTTGGTATAAAATATTTTAATATGACTACCGGAAAAGATCCGGGCAATGTTCTCCGCTATGTTGCCAGTGGTGTTTTTGTGAAGAAAGCATTTACCGGTGGAGCAACGATGGCTGCATGGGGGTTTGCTGTTTCATTTTATCATTGCTTTTGCCCTCACCATTTTCTATTTCTGGCTTTACCCTAAAAAAAGCTGGTTAGGGAAAAATAAAATTATTGACGGTTTGTTGTACGGTATTTTTGCCTGGCTGGTAACAAATTTGTTTATCGTTCTCTTGAGTTTGGAACCAACCGGGGCTTTCGTAATTTCAAAAAGCTCTTATAGCAATGCTAATATTAATGGTTTGTATCGGCCTGCCTGTTTCTCGGCTGGCGAATAAGCATTATCTTTATAAAAAATAAATAGTTCCTATGTCATTGCTCAATCAAAACAATAAGAAAGGCAAAAAGAAAGACGCTAAAAAAAACAGTGTAGGTAATGCCCCCGGCGGATCTAAGTTTATACAGAAATCCGGCAAAGCATCTGGCGGATTTGTAAGTAAACAAGCCAATACAGGTTCTCAGCGGGGAAGTTGATTATGTCCTCTTTCTCTACACTCATTTAATAAAAAACCGCCGGACGTTTTCAGCGGTTTTTTTAGTATCATATTGCCCAAAGCTTATGGTTTTAAATTTCCTTTAAACTCTTTTTTGAATTTAAGAAACTCAGGAATAGAAACATTGGTTACATAGGAATTACCGGGGTTATGGTAAATATATTCCTGATGATAATCTTCTGCTGTGTAAAAAGCAACAAATGGTTTAACTTCTGTTACAATCTTGTTCCTATGCACCTTGCTGTCTGTTAACCGCTTGATTTCTGCGTCAATTATTTTCTTTTCATTTTCATTGCGGTAAAATGCGATAGAGCGATATTCAGTTCCAGCATCATTTCCCTGCCGGTTTAGTTCTGTCGGGTCCATGCTCGCAAATAATGCTTTAACAAGTGTTTCGTAAGAGATTTTTGAAGGGTCATAATATACCTGTACCGTTTCTGCATGACCTGTTTTTCCCGTACTCACTTTTTCATAATCAGGTTTTGTATCTGTTCCCCCTGCATAACCTGAAACTGCATCTCGTACACCCACCAGGCTTTGAAAAACAATTTCGGAATGCCAGAAACATCCTTCAGCAAAAGTGGCTACTGCCTCGGTAGCTACACCCTTATTTTTTGAGCCCAATGGAATACTTGTTTTTTGCCCCTGTGATTGAATACAAGAACTGAACACAGATAAAGCGATAACGGAAGCAAGTATAGATCTCATAATACTATTTTTATTTATTACTTATTGTGTTTTTGAACTCGTTGGGGCTTTACCACCTTCCGGTACAAAAATCAAGGCTGCTGAATTCATACAATATCTTTTGCCGGTTGGATCAGGGCCATCATCAAACACATGGCCCAGGTGAGAACCACTTTTGCTATCCACTACCGCCCAGCGTACAGAACCAAAACTTTCATCTTTTAATAGTTTAACTGCATCAGAAGTAATGGGAGCATAAAAACTTGGCCAACCTGTTCCCGAATTAAATTTTGCCTCAGAACTAAATAATGGCTGCAGTGTGGCCGCAGAATAATAGGTTCCTTTTTCATAGAAATGATCGTACTTACCTGTACCTGCCCTTTCAGTTCCTTCTTCCCTTAACACATAATATTGAGATTCTGTTAGCCGGGCTTTCCACTCTGCTTCAGTCAACTTCATGGGATAAACAGTTTTGCTATCAGCTTTTGGAGGATCTGTGTATTTATTCTTATTCTTTGTTTGAGCAGTGCCACAACTAGCTGTTAATAGTGTAAGGGCAGCAACTAAAGAGAAACAAATTATTCGCATAAAATGATTTTATAATGATATAAACGAAATTCTGGTTTATTGAGTTTTATTAATCAAAATTACAAGGTTAAATAAGGGGTCAGTAGTCACCTAAATGACAACAATTGAATTACTGGCAGAATTAACAATGATACAACATTCCCAATTTAATATTTTGCCGGGTAATATGCTGGATAAATAACCGACATGCAGAGCAGTAACTCAACGTTTCAAAAACTTCCCCTTCAGCAATTTATCCATCACTTCATCTTTTTGATTGCGGCTGATAGGGATATGCTGCTGGCCGATACGAATATCATTGCCTTCAATCGTATCAATCTTTGAAGCGGCAACGATATAGGATTTGTGAACTTTCAAAAATTTATCAGCAGGCAAATAATCTTCTACTGATTTAAAAGTGAGATATGTCATATACTTTTTTGATTGTGTATGAATGGTGACATAATTCTGCAATGCCTCCACGTACAACACTTCGTCAAATAATATTTTAACCAGTTTATTATCAGCTTTGATAAAAAAATATTCCGTAGCGTTTGCATCCTTGTTATTGGTGTCTCTCACTTCATAATATTCTTTTGCCTTTAACACTGCTTTAAAAAAACGATCAAAAGAAACAGGTTTTACGAGATAGTCAAGAGCATTTACTTCAAACCCTTCCAAGGCGTATTGCGGATAAGCAGTCGTAAAGATTACCGGTGGTGGCTTCTGCAATGTTTTAAAAAATTCAAGCCCGGTTATTTTCGGCATCTGGATGTCGAGGAAAAGTAATTGGGCTTCTCCCCTCCCTATCATGTCAGCCGCTTTCAACGGGTTATCGAATTCACCAACAAAGTTTAAAAAATCTACATCAGCAACATATTCCTTTAGTCCTTTTCTTGCCAATGGTTCATCATCAATAATAATGCAGTTGATGCTCATGATAATTGGAGGTTTAATTGTACTGTAAATGTTTCTTCTGCTTTATCAATTTTCAACTCATGTTTTCCCGGATATAACAGTTCCAATCTTCTCTTTACATTATTCAGACCGATACCGCCATGCTGTTCTGTTGTTCGTTGCTCTTCCCTGGAATTTACTACTGAGAAAACAAAACTATTGTTTACCCGGAACATATCCACTTTTACAAAATTGGGTTTATCATTAAAATGGGAGATATGTTTAAACGCATTTTCTACAAATGGTACCAGCAATAATGGCTCAATAGAAAATCCTTTTACGTCAGTCGTACAATTAAACTGTACAGTATATTTTTCATCCTTTCTTAGCTGCTGCAGGTCCATATAATCCTTCAGGTAATGTATTTCTTTTTCAATGGGTATCTTATCATCCTTTACCTCATACAACTGGTAACGGAGCATTTCTGAGAATTTATGCAATGCTCCCCTTGCCTCTTGGTTATCTTTATGTATCAGGAAGTAGACTGAGTTTAATGAATTAAAAACAAAATGTGGATTGATCTGTGATTTTAGAAAATTTAATTCTGCTTCCGCTTTCTCTTTGGCCGTCTCTATCATCCTTTGCTGTAGTTTACCATAGTCCAGCATTAGTTTAACCGCTGCACCGGCGATGACAAGAAAGAAATGCGGGATAATATTATCATACAAACTTTTTTTAAGATTTGCCGACCAATTGATAAGGGCTGGACTATTAATCAAATGGCCAAGTATATTCATTTTTATTACACTACTGCAAAATATCATGGTAATAAAAATGATGGCAAACCATATATAATGCTTTTTATAAAGCAACCGGGGAATCAACACATAGTTGGTAATATAAATCATCAATGCCAACTCTGACACTTTTATAAAAGTGACTTTAAATGCCTTTGTTTGTGTTGAATAATCATCCACCCGGAGAAAATACCATACTCCAAAGACCAGCATCCAGAAGAATACATGATGCAACTTATATTTTAATAGTCCGCTGTTTTGCATAATTCAAAATAAAAGTACAAATAACCGTTGGCAAAAGCGATTACACCATTGGCAGTCTTTTCCTGATGATTAGCAATTTGCCTTTCGTCAAGCTACATTCACCTCAGGTGTAAACTTTTTCATCACCACCTGAATGTTAACGCATCTTTGATGAAAGATTTTGCCATGAAATCGCTTTATATTTTATCAATAGTCCTGGTTATTTCGTTTTACAGTTGTTCACAGAATAACTCCCGGTCACAGCTGAGTAATAAGCCTCCCACAAATGAAATAAAAGTGGGTGGAAGATGTGAAGGCTGTGAGGCCGTATATGAAAGCCCGGTTTCCTTTGGACTGTTAAACGAAGTGGATACCCTACCCGATTTTAATGAGCCGGGGCCAAAAATTGAAATCAGTGGCACTATTTATCACCGTGATGGAAAAACTCCGGCAAAAAATGTGATTCTTTACATTTATCATACCGATCAGAAAGGTTTGTATTCCAAAAAGGGTAACAATCCTTCTTTACATCAGGATGGTTGGGTAAAACAACATGGTTATATCAGGGGTTGGATGAAAACAGATGCCAGCGGTTTTTATAAATTCTATACCCTTATTCCGGCTTCTTATCCTAACAGCAATAATCCCAAACACATTCATCCAACAATAAAGGAACCTGATAAAAGTGAATACTGGATAGATGAGTTTGTTTTTGCTGACGACCTTTTATTACCTGAAGAAGAAAAGACAAGAACGAGGCCTGTGGGTGGCAATGGTGTTTTATACACAGAAATGAAAAATGGTATTTTAAAAGCTGCCCGGAATATTGTGCTTGGATTAAATGTAGCGGATTACCCTGTTGTGAAATAATAACTAATTGCAGTTATTTGATAGCAAGATCACCTTTTACTTTATAGTAGCTTATTGTTCTTTCTACATAATTGGCTATTAAACCATTTACTTTAATCAGCCATACTTCTTTTTCCTTGTCAAATAATACTTCTACTGTGCCACTCGAAACATTGACATACGACACCTGGTCACCGGCGTGGAAAGAGTACTTGGCTGCTATTTCACTTTTTCCATTAGGAGTTGTTGAAATCTTATATTTTGCATTCTTTAATCTTTTTATTCCAAAGAATATTGTAAACAGCTGTTCCCTTTGCTCCACCACAACTGTAAGGTCGCCTTTTACACGATATACTTTTAAAGTGGCAGGTCTTGCTTCAATAAAAAAATTATTATTGGTAGCTGTATCTAAAATAAAAATGGGGCAACGCTTTAATACAGTATCCCTTTCCTCCTGTGCAGAGGCAGATAAGGTAAACACCATAAATAAGGATAAGATAAAGCTTCGCATTGAGATATATTAAAGCAAAAAATACGAATAATTTACTAACTATTCCTGGTTAAAATATTCTTACTGCTTTCCGGGTCTTTCACCAAACAACAGGCTTCCGATTCTTACCATTGTACTCCCTTCTTCTATCGCTATTGTATAATCGCTACTCATACCCATGGAGAGAGTTTCGGGTTTTGAGTTGCGAGCTAAGAGTTCGGCGTAGTGATTGGAAATTGTTTTGAGCTTTTTAAACTCTTCCCTCACCAGGTTCATGTCGTCTGTAAAACTTGCCATTCCCATTAATCCGCAAATCCTTGCATTCGGCATTTTCAAATCAACAAATTGGCTAATTGTCAAATTAAGCTCTTCTTCATCAAACCCAAACTTCGTTTCTTCCTGTGCTATATGAACTTGCAATAAACAATCAATTATCCTATAACTTTTCGCTGCCTCCTTATTTATCTCTTTCAGGAGTTTTAGACTGTCAACCCCATGAATCAGTTGCACAAAAGGGGCTATTAACTTTACTTTATTGCTTTGCAGGTGGCCGATAAAGTGCCAGCAAATGTCTTTCGGAAGTTTTGCAGCCTTATCCACGAGTTCTTGTACATAGTTTTCGCCAAAATCTCTTTGGCCGAGATTGTATAACTCAAGAATATCTTCTACTGGTTTGGTTTTGGAAACAGCAACAAGAGTTACATTTTTAGCCTCCAGTTCTGCTTTTATTTGCTGATATACGTCCTTATTTACTGCCATAGAATCAAGTTTCAGAGATATCAGCCAGTATCTTTTCAATTTGAATTTTGAAAGGAGGAATATGTACAGTAATAACGTTCCAGATTAAATCAAGGTCTAAGCCGAAATATTCATGTACAATAAAATTTCTAAAAGAAATTATTTGTGGCCATGGAACATCGCTATGCTGTGAGATGAGTGTTGCAGAAAGGTTGTTGGCAGCTTCCCCGATTATTTCGAGCTGCCGCTCTACCGAAAAGCGGT
Source organism: Chitinophagaceae bacterium (assembly GCA_046598205.1). GTDB lineage: Bacteria > Bacteroidota > Bacteroidia > Chitinophagales > Chitinophagaceae > JJ008. Next base: position 5,567 of record JBKJIX010000106.1, on the reverse strand, counting down.
ACATAGCATGACTATAGAGGTCCTCCCTTTTTTTCCCCTCAGAGAATTTTTCTATATACAGAATAGCATCCTGGATATGACGAAGCCTGATCTCATCAGTTCTTTCTCCTTTCATAGACCAGTTTCTTTTCTCTATTGATAATTGGTTGGATATGTGGTGAAAGACCTTTTGCACTTACCAAATCCACTTTTCTGTTTAGCAACTTATTTAGCTGTTGCTGCATATCAAAGAAAAGAAAATAATCGGCTCCATTTTCGTAATCCAGTTCCACCAATATATCAATATCACTATCCTCTTTTTCTTCGTCCCTCACTATTGAGCCAAAAAGATATGCCCGGTGAACAGGTTTGCTCACAAAATATTGTTCCAATATTTTACCAATCTCCTTTTGCATAAAACAGTGCTGTAAACAAACTTACAAAAAATAAACCTACTTTAATATACTCCGGCTGATTACAATCCGCTGCACTTCGCTTGTACCTTCATATATCTGTGTAATCTTGGCATCTCTCATCAATCTTTCTACATGATATTCTTTTACAAAACCATAACCACCATGTATCTGCACGGCTTCCACGGTGGTCCACATGGCTGTTTCAGAAGAAAAAACTTTGGCCATAGAAGAACTTAATGTGTAATCAATCTTATTATCTTTTTCCCAGGCTGCTTTTAAACAAAGCAATCTTGAGGCTTCAATTTTTGTTGCCATATCCGCCAACTTGAATGCAATGATCTGGTGATTCATTATCTTTGTACCAAATGCCTTTCTTGTTTTTGAATATTCCAGGGCAAGTTCATAAGCACCGCTGGCAATACCGAGTGCCTGTGCGGCAATGCCGATTCTTCCGCCTGCCAGTGTCTTCATGGCAAACTTAAAACCAAATCCATCTTCACCAATACGGTTTTCTTTAGGCACTTTCACATCATTAAACATTACGGTATGTGTATCACTTCCACGAATGCCTAATTTATTTTCTTTGGCCGCTACTACTACACCTGGCCAGTTTTTTTCAACAATTAAACAGTTAATTCCTTTTGACCCTTTTACCGGGTCCGTTTGTGCAATTACAAGATATACAGAGGCAGTACCCCCATTAGTAATCCAGTTTTTTGTTCCATTCAATAAATAATAATCGCCTTTGTCTTCTGCTGTGGTTCTTTGAGATGTTGCATCGCTTCCTGCTTCGGGTTCACTTAGCATAAATGCACCAATGTATAATTCACCATCCTTTTTCCCTTGTGCTAACGGAGTAAGGTATTTTTGCTTTTGTTCTTCATTCCCATATTGTTGCAAACCATAACATACCAAACTATTATTTACACTCATCACCACACTTACACTGGCATCTATCTTACTTATCTCTTCGATGGCCAGCACATAGCTTACCGTATCCATACCAGCACCCCCATATTGAGGATCCACCATCATTCCCATAAAGCCCAGTTCGGCCAGTTTCATTATTTGTTCACGGGGAAATTCCTGTTTTTCGTCTCTATCAATAACACCGGGTAAGCATTGATTTCGGGCAAAATCCCGGGCTGCTTTCTGAATCATCAATTGTTCTTCATTCAATTGGAATAACATATAAAAAGTGTCGTTTAGATGACTCCTCCTACGCTAAAGCTTCGGCGGATTAATAACAAAGATAAGGGCAAAGCCACCTCCCAAAAGAACGTCAACGATTTGCAACTAATTTGAAACCCTGTTTAACAAGGCCTGATTCTGTTAGGCATTTTGGCCTAACTTTGCAGTCGCAAACAGAGAAACATGAAATGAGCTGAGGAAAAGGCTGTTAATAAGAACTGGTTTTAGTTGCGAATTCCATGTGGCCAAAATAAATATTGATAAACACATGAAAAAGATACACATCATCCTGCTTGTATTCATTGCAGGCACTATTGCACTGCTGATTAGCTTATTGAATACCGGCTCTACTTACGAAACAATTGCAGAAGCAAAAGCCAAACCCGGAAAATTTGTGCATGTAGCAGTCAAATTAGATAAAACAAAGCCGGTAGAATACGATGCAAAGAAAGATGCTAACTACCTGAGTTTTCATGCGGTGGCAATGGATAGCACCAACCAAACCATGAAAGTGGTATATAGAAACGGCGAAATTCCAAACCTGATGATTAGTGAAAGGCTTGTGCTAAAAGGGAAATACGAAAACGACCACTTTGAATGTAAAGATGTGCAAACAAAATGCCCTTCTAAATACAAAGAGGAAATGAAGCCACAGCAGAATAGTTCAGCGGGGCGGGCAACAGAAAAAAATATCGAAACTACTTCTGCAACAAGTCACTCCACAACAAATTCAGAAGCCAACAAATAATAAACCGGAATGGACTACATCGGCGAGCATCTTTTACCCGGTCAGTTAGGGCACTTTTTTATTGTACTCTCATTGGTTGCATCGTTGATTGCCACCTTCTCCTATTTCAAATCGGCGCAATCAAAAAATGATGCGGAGGCAGCCCATTGGAAAAGATTGGCCCGGTATGCCTTTCTCACCGAAATAGTTTCTGTTGTTGCCATCTTTGGTATTTTATTTTATATCATTCATGGACACCTGTTTGAATATAAATATGCCTGGCAACACAGCAGCCGTTCCTTAGAATTTAAATATATGCTGGCCTGTTTCTGGGAAGGCCAGGAAGGAAGCTTTTTGCTTTGGAGTGTTTGGCATTGTGTACTCGGCGCCATACTGATAAGAACCAGTAAAAAATGGGAAGCACCGGTAATGACGGTGATAAGCCTTGCACAGTTTTGCCTTGCCACCATGATTGCAGGTATTTACATTTTTGGCTGGAGGATGGGTTCCAACCCTTTTATTTTATTAAGAGATTCTGGTGTTTTAGACAATGCCCCGGCATTGCATATTAATGGTGATATAACACAAGGCTTGCGGCAGGATTTTATGTTATCTATTAAAGATGGTAACGACCTGAACCCATTGTTGCAAAATTACTGGATGGTTATTCATCCTCCTGTATTGTTTATGGGTTTTGCTTCTACCATTGTTCCTTTTGCATTTGCTATTGCCGGGCTATGGAAAAAGAAATTTGGTGAATGGACAAAACCGGGATTGCCCTGGGCTTTATTTTCTGCGGCTGTTCTCGGTGTTGGTATAATGATGGGTGCCATGTGGGCTTATGAATCACTGACCTTTGGTGGTTACTGGGCATGGGACCCCGTGGAAAATGCTTCATTAGTACCGTGGTTGGTTTTAGTATCCGGTATTCATACTACACTAATATATAAACATACAGGACACTCATTAAGGGCAACACATTTGTTCTTTATACTCGCTTTCGGATTTATACTTTACTCAACTTTTCTTACCCGAACAGGAATCTTAGGAGAAACATCTGTTCATGCTTTTACCGGGGAAGGCAGCAATCTCTTTATCCACCTCTTAGTGACAATGGCATTAGCATTGATACCGGCATTTGTATTATTCTTCAGCCGTTACCGGGAAATACCATCTATTCAAAAGGAAGAAAACAGTTCATCAAGAGAATTCTGGATGTTTATCGGTTCATTGGTTTTCTTTTTATCAGCCCTGGTAATTATTGCCATTACGTCTATCCCTGTTTACAATAAAATATTCGGCACTAAAATGGCTCCGCCGGAAAAAGCAGAGTTCACGTATAACCAGATTCATGTTTTTGTAGCTATCATCATTGCAGTATTGACGGCTGTAACACAATACCTCAAATACAAAGAGACGAACACCAAATATTTTCTGAAAAAGATAATGGTCCCAACAATCATTGCAGCCATCATCGCTACATTGATTCTTGCTTTAGGTGATGTGAATTATAAAAAAGAAACTTACGGCTTTATGGCTGCTATCTGGATAGCCGTAGCCTGTAGTGTGTATGGCATCGTTGCTAATGCAGCCTACATTTGGTTAGGATTAAAAGGAAAGCTGAAACTTTCCGGTGGCTCTATTTCACATTTTGGTTTTGGATTAGTGTTATTGGGCATTCTGATTTCATCTTCGAAAAAAGAAGTGCTGTCAAATAATATAAATGGTATTCCGGCTCCGTTAGATAAAAACGAAAATCCAGGAGAGAATCTTACCCTGGTAAAAGGATTGACGGTTGACATGGGCAAGTATTCAATAACGTATGAAGGCGACTCATCGCATCCTAAGAAACAACTTTCGTTTTATAAAGTACGTTTCAAAAGAAAAGATGGAAAAGAAGAGTTCGTCCTCACTCCTAATTCTTTTGTAAACTACAAAGGCAACGAAGGATTGATGAGTAATCCTGATTCAAGGCATTACTGGAACCATGATGTATTTACCTATATCACTTCTATATCCAATCCTGACAAACGGCAGGACACGGCTTCTTTCAAACCGAACAGTATGAAACCGGGTGACTCACTTTTCTATTCCAGCGGATTTATAATTTTGCAGGAAGTAAAAAAAGCAACCGACAGTTTGCCCGAAGAACTTTTTGGTAAAGATGGAAGTCTGCATGAAGCCCGGTTAAAAGTTTATTCCAAAAATGGCACCAGCTATTCTATTGCTCCAAAATTAGCTTTTGCTAAAGGTGGCGAACTGGCTTTGCCCGATACAGTTTTAGCAGAAAGCTTAATATTTCAATTACAGAAAGTAAATCCCGATAATAGTATTGTGCTGGGTGTAAAAGAATCCAACGCTGTAATGGATTATATTACGCTGAAAGCCTATAAATTTCCTTTCATCAACCTGCTCTGGGGGGGGGTTCTTATCACTGCTATTGGCATCACCATCAGCATGGTACGCCGCATTCAGTTAAACCGAAGTAGCGGCACCGGGTCCTAATTTTGGCTTTTCTAAAACAGCATCTATTGTAGTTTTGTTGTCAGGTATATAAAATGCCAAAGCTGTGTTTTAACTTTACTATTCAATGATTTACCTCAAATCATATAGCAAACCATTTACATTTATAATTTTCCTGCTATTGATAGCAGGAAACAGCTTATTTGCACAAATAGAATTGCCGGTACCTGTTATTGACTCTAATGAACTGGCATTAAAGTACATGAAGGAGCAGCGGAAGAAATGGGGGCCAAATGACACCGTTTTAGTTCCCGCCATCTTTTACCAAAACGAGATAATAAATTATAAGGAAGAGCCCATGGTTTGGGTATCCAAACTATCACCAGATAAACTGGCTAAGTTTATTGCAGAATGGACAAGGCTACGCAATGCTGTGTATGTTACTTATCCGTATGCAAGAATTGCTGGCGGCACTATTAATGATATTAATAAGAACTTGGCAGGTATAAGTAGAAAAATGGAACGAAAGCTTATTATTAAGTCCAGAGAAAAGGATTTGAAGAAAGAATTTACCGAACCGCTTTCCAACCTCTCCGTTTACCAAGGAAAAATTTTGATGAAACTCATTAACCGGCAAACTGGTAATAATTGTTACGAGATTATTAAAGAATATAAAGGCGGACTTACTGCCCGCTTATACCAAACGGTCGCATTTTTTTTCAGCAGCAATTTAAAACAACCATATGACAAAAAAGGCGAAGACCTTGAAATGGAAAAAATTGTACAGGAAG